>JBAYFK010000075.1:0-7591 GCA_041667225.1 Candidatus Omnitrophota bacterium | reverse complement strand
CTGTACGATACCAGCTATGCGCTGAACGAGAACTTCACGTATAAATCGTACATGACCCACAGCATATACATCGACTATATGGGCACTAAGGTCGATGATTATCAGAACAGGGGTTACGATGACAGCGGCAAGCTCGAATCCGAGAACAGGACAAGATACGTATGGAATGAGGACGGCACGCTCATCGAGAATTCCGGAAAGTATGCCAATTACGATACGGCGACAGGCGCATATACGTATCTCGACGATTGGCAGAATGTCTATTTCGATAATGGAAATCTCGAGAGAACGATGGACCATAACATCTACATCGATTCGTACAGCGGCATCAAGACGGATTATTACTGTACGAATGAGTACGAGACCAAGACAAATACATGGGGATATGAATATTCCGTAAGGATAAGAGAGTATGTAGATAAGACGGTGACGAAAGGCAGCGTTACTATAGAGGACTGGTATAAAGACGCCCGTTATGATACCGACGGTTACTGCACCTATCTATGGGAGTCGAACCGCGCCAAGTATGACGACGGCACGGACAAGTCGGTCATGACGCACAGCATCTACATCGACTACTGGTCCGGGCGCAAGACCGACGATTATTCCAAGAAGACGTATCATGACGACGGGACCCTATCCGGAGAGAATATAAATAAGAGCGTCTGGAACGGCGACGGTACCCGTACAGAGTATAAGTACCTGTATTCCACCTACGCGGAGGATGGGACTCTGACATATCTTACGGAGGACCACGACCTCTATTGGGATAACGGTAAGCTGAAGAGCGAACATAACCACTATGTCTCCACAGACTACTATACAGGGAATAGAAGGGATCAATCCACTGATTCCGCTTATAACGTCAACGGCGTCAGGACGTCGTACGATGAGAGCGTCAGTAATTACGGCGCTGACGGCGCATTAGACGACTCTTACACGTTGAACAGGGATTACAACTCAACAGGTACCTTGACATCGATGGAAGGCAGAGTGGTAGTGCCTTCAGATGACGGTACACAGGCCAGTTATAGGGTGGTATATGACATTAACGCCAGCGGGTCAATTACGTATACGCATGTATATGACGCCGAGGGCCAGGAGGTGCCGGAACTTGGCGGACAGTACTATATCCATCCGACAAATATCATTAATGAGATCAAAGATAACCAGAATGCCGAGATAGAGGCGAACGAAGCTGCCGGCGCGATAGAACAGGAGGAGGCAGGCGCAGTTGCCGGTGATGAAGACGCCTATAAAGTGCTCGATCTGAAAGAACAGATAGAACTCCAGAAGCAGAGCACGAACGGTATCCCGGTATATTCTGAACCGGTGACCGGTGATGAATCTTTAGCGCAGAATAACCTGGCGCAGTAATAGTTAAAGCAGTATAGTTCCTAAAGGGCTCTTTACTATCCGTAAGGAGCCCTTTTTCTATGCAAAATCCCCAGGTTTCATCGTCCCAAAAACGTTGACTTTTCGATTCGTTTATGCTATTTTATCCTGTCAATGATCTCCGAGAATATAAAATCTGTAAGACAAAGAATCGCAAGATGTTGTGAAAAAATAGGCAAGTCCGCCGAAGGCGTAACTCTTGTGTGTGTGACCAAAGAGGTGGGCATAGACGAAATTAAAGCTGCCTTGAACCTCGGCATCACCGACATAGGGGAAAATAGGGCGCAGGACTTCATCCCAAAATTCAGGACTATAGGCGGCCAAAGCGTTCGATGGCATTTTATAGGGCACCTGCAGACCAATAAAGCGAAGGACGTTGTGGCGGGGGCCTCTTTAATACATTCAGTAGATAGCGTCCGCCTGGCGGAGGCTATCAATAAAGAAGCCGGAAAAGCCGGTAAGGTCCAGGAGATATTGATCCAGGTGAATGTTTCCGGTGAAGAGAGTAAGTTCGGTTTGACAAGAGACGCGGCTATAGAAGCCGTTAAAAATATCTCTTTGTACCCAAATATTAATATTAAAGGCCTCATGACGATAGCGCCGGAGGTCCCGAATTCAGAACTTGCAAGGCCGTGCTTCAGGGCGCTTCGGGAAATTTTTGAGGAGATAAAAGCCCTCGACCTTAATAACGCTGATATGAAGTATCTTTCGATGGGTATGTCTAATGATTTCGAGACTGCAATAGAAGAGGGCTCTAACATGGTAAGGGTAGGTAGGGCCATATTCAGGGTATAAGAGCACAAGATACAAGACGCAAGTGCACAAGAGAGCAGGAGGGTGGAGACATGATAACGAAAAAGATCGGGATAATAGGATGCGGCAATATGGGCGAAGCCCTGCTTAGCCGCCTGTCGATGATCATCGAGAAGAGCACTTCCATCATGGTGACAGAGACGGATGAGGCGAGGCGTGAATATATTGAAGACAAATATAAGGTCATAGTCGGGCTCGACAATAATTATCTCGTAAAATATTCCGATGTGGTTATCATAGCGGTAAAGCCGAAAGATGTCGGGACTCTTTTAAAAGATGAACTATGCTGTTCGCTCGAACCTAAAAAACTCGCGATATCTATAGCGGCCGGCATCACGATCAAAGACATAGAGAAGGTGATCGGGAAGGATGTGCCTGTGATAAGGGCTATGCCGAATATGCCCGCCCTGGTAGGCGAAGGCATGACGGCGATAAGCCGCGGCACCGCAGTCAGCGATGAAGATGTCAAATCCGCAAAAGAGATATTATCTGTGATCGGGGATGTCGTTCTAGTGGACGAATCCCTCATGGACAGTGTTACGGCAATAAGCGGCAGCGGCCCGGCCTACTTTTTTTATCTCGCCGAATCTATGATCGAAGCGGCTGAGGAATTAGGGCTCGATAAAGACCTGGCGCGTAAGCTCGTCTTTAAGACGGCGTTAGGCAGCGCAAAATTATTGTCCTGCGTAGGAGAAGACCCGGCAGTTTTGAGGGCAAAGGTGACTTCAAAAGGCGGCACTACTGAAGAAGCGATAAAAGTTTTCGAATCCAAAAAGTTGCGCGGGATAATAATAGAAGCGGCAAAGAAAGCGCGCGACCGTTCAAAAGAACTTTCAAAAGGATAGACATGTTCGTTTTAGGTAATTTCATAACAGCGCTCGCTACCATAGCGGATTACATACTTACGATAGCCAATTGGCTCGTATTGATCAGAGCGCTCATAAGCTGGGTCAGTCCGGATCCGTATAATCCCATAGTCAAGTTCCTCTATACTGCTACCGAACCTATACTTGCGCCTTTCAGGAGGATAATTCCGGTATATAATGTGGGAATAGATCTTTCACCGATATTTGCTTTGATATTTATATGGTTCCTTAAGATGTTCCTGGTAAGATCGTTGTTCGGTTTAGCGGCAAGGATGTAATTTAGTTGGGAGTTGGGAGTTTAGCGGGAAGGAGAGAGTATGGCTGGAAAGATCGGTATTATAGGCGGGAGCGGTTTTTACAACATCGAAGGCCTGAAGAACGTAAAGAAGATAAAGGTAGAGACGCCGTTCGGCGATCCTTCGGATGATTATATGACTGGCACTTTGGAAGGTAAGGATGTAGTATTCCTTACCCGCCACGGCAAAGGACATAGTATATCTCCCAGCGAAGTCAACTACTGCGCTAATATCTACGGGATGAAGAAGCTGGGCGTCGAGAGGATAATATCCGTCTCGGCTTGCGGCAGCTTAAAGAAAGAGCTGAAGCCTTTAGATATAGTTATACCCGACCAATTCGTCGACAGGACGAGCCAGGCAAGGCGCATGACATTTTTCAGGGAAGGGATAGTGGCGCACATACAGTTCGCGGAACCCGTGTGCGGAGACCTTGCGAAGTCGCTTTATGACGCCGGCAGAAAAACAGGCATTACCATGCACCTCGGGGGCACTTATATAAATATGGAAGGGCCGCAATTCTCTACAAAAGCCGAGTCCCAGCTATACCGCTCATGGGGGATGGACATCATAGGCATGACGAATATGGGGGAGGCAAGGCTTGCCAGGGAAGCGGAGATCTGTTATGCGACACTCGGGTGCATAACAGATTATGACTGTTGTTACTCGGAAGAGAGCGTCTCTATAGAACTCATCATCAGCAACCTTTTAAAGAATGTCGAGGCCTCTAAAGAGATCTTGAAGACGGTCCTTAGAAATATGGATGATCAGAAGAAGTGCAGCTGCCAGACCGCGCTCAAAGATTCTATAATTACGAGGCACGATTGCATACCGGAAGAAGTTAAAAAGAAACTCAGTATCATAATCGGAAAGTATGTTAAATAGCTATGGAATATAAGAATACGCTGAATTTGCCGAATACGGATTTTCCCATGAAGGCGGACCTCCCGAACCGCGAGCCGAAGTTCGTCAAGAAGTGGCAGGATATGGATCTCTACGGGAAGATACGCGCGAAATATAAAGGCAAAGAAAAATTCGTACTGCATGACGGGCCGCCGTATGCTAATGGCAACATACATATGGGCCATGCCCTTAACAAACTCCTGAAAGATATCGTAATAAAATATAAGACGATGCGCGGTTTTGATTCTCCGTATGTCCCCGGCTGGGATTGCCACGGCCTTCCCGTAGAGCACCAGCTCTTTAAAGAACTAAAGATGACGAAGTACGATATTGATCAGGTCAAGTTCAGGAAATTGGCGTACGACTATGCCATGAAGCATGTCGCCGTCCAAAAGGAAGACTTTAAGAGGCTCGGTATATTGGGGGATTGGGATAATCCGTATCTGACGCTATCGAGGCCGTATGAAGCCGCGATAGTCCGCTCATTCGGGCGTCTTGTTGAAAAAGGATATATCTATAAAGATCTCAAGCCTGTCAACTGGTGCGCCGCGTGCGAGACCGCTCTTGCAGAGGCCGAGGTAGAGTACGAGAACAAGACCTCTCCGTCCATATACGTAAAATTCGAGCTCATCTCCGGCGAAGCAGGAACATATTTCGTGATATGGACCACGACCCCGTGGACATTGCTCGCCAACGTTGCGATAGCCGTTCACCCGGATTCCGAATATAATTTCGTCAGGCTGAACGATTCGGCGTTCAGTTCCCAGGTATTCATAATAGCAAAAGACCTGATGAACTCCGTGATGGAAAAGATAGCATCCAAAGATTTTACAGTGCTGAAGACCGTGAAGGGCAGCTCCCTTGAAGGTCTTGAAGCGAAGCACCCTTTTCTGGACCGGCGTTCTAAAGTGGTTACGGCGCCTTACGTCTCTATGGAAGACGGTACGGGATGTGTACACACCGCTCCGGGCCATGGGCAGGATGACTATATGACCGGGAAGAGATATAAACTCGATACCATTATGCCTGTAGATCCAAGAGGAAAGTTCGATAAGACGTGCGGTGAATTTGCCGGCATGAAGGTCCATGACGCAAATAAACCTATAATGGAAAAGTTACAGGCATCCGGGCACCTTGTCCGCTCTGATGAGGTAACGCATTCATATCCTCATTGCTGGCGCTGCAAAAAGCCGATCATCTTCAGGGCTACTCAGCAATATTTTTTACGGATAGATCATAATGACTTGAGGAGATCTCTTCTCAATGAAATAAATTCAAAAGTTAAATGGGTACCCGAGGCGGGAAGCGCAAGGATATCCGCTATGGTGGAGAATAGGCCCGACTGGTGCCTTTCCAGGCAGAGATATTGGGGCGTGCCGATAATAGCTTTCCACTGCAAGAACTGCGATGAGGTCCTGCTGGACGCCAAAGTCATACAGCATGTTGCGGATATGGTAGACAAAGACGGCGCCGACATATGGTTCCTGAAGACGGAAGCGGACCTGATACCGCATGGCACGAGCTGTAAGAAATGCGGCGGGAAAGAATTCGTTAAAGAGAAGGACATACTCGATGTATGGTTCGATTCGGGCGTGAGCCACCAGGTAGTGCTGAAGAACAATAGCGCCATGGATTACCCGTGTGAACTTTATCTCGAAGGTTCCGACCAGCACAGGGGATGGTTCCAGTCGTCGCTCATAACGGCAATGGCTATGGAGGGGAAGGCGCCGTACAAGAGCGTACTGACGCACGGATTCGTGGTAGACGGCGCGGGCAAGAAGATGTCCAAATCTCTCGGTAACGTTATCACTCCCGAAAAGGTCATGAAGAAGTATGGGGCGGACATTCTCAGGTTGTGGGTCGCGTCAAGCGATTACTCGGAAGATATCAGGATATCGGATGAGATACTAACGAGACTCGCAGACGCCTACAGGAAGATAAGGAATACATTTAAGTATATCTTGAGTAATATTTACGATTTCGACCCGGCGACCGCTTCGGTGCCTTATAAAGATATGCTCGAGATAGACAGGTGGATATTATCCAGGCTCTCAGCGCTCATAAAAGAATCCGCAGGGAATTACGATTCATATGCATTCCACAAAGTATATAAGGATGTATACAGCTTTTGCGTTATAGAAGCTTCGTCGGTATATCTGGACATATTGAAGGACAGGATGTATACTTTCAGGGCCGATTCATTGGAGCGCAGGAGCGCCCAGACGGCCATGCTCGAAATACTTACGGGTCTATTAAAGATAACAGCGCCTCTATTGGCGGTAACCGCTGACGAGGCGTGGGGTTACTTGAAATTAAAAGGTATATCAGAATCCGTCCATCTGGAGGGATGGCCGAGCGATAATTACGATAAATGGCATGATGAAGTTCTGGACGAAAAATGGAAGACCCTGATAAAGATCAGAGAAGACGTTCTTAAAAAACTCGAAGAGAAACGCCAGGCGGGAGAGATAGGGTCGGCTCTCGAAGCCAAAGTAAAGTTGTCAGTGGCCGATCCAGCCTATAAGAAGATCCTGAACGAGAAGAAGGATGAGTTAAGATACATATTCATAGTTTCCGAAGTTGAGCTGCAGGATGCCGCGCAGGGCGTAAGCCGAGCCGGCTCCACGGTGGATGTAGTGGTAGAGAAAGCTGACGGGCAAAAATGTCAGAGATGCTGGAACTATAGCGTTAAGGTCGGCCGAGACAGCGCCCATCCTACGCTTTGTGAAAGATGTGTTAAGACCGTTTCAGGGGTGACCGTTTAAAAAAAATAGGAGATCGGCAGAATGGCAAAGACTAAAAGAGCGAAAAAGATATTGAAGCGTAAAAAAGCCGTAAAGCGCAGCAAGGTATCAAGACCAAAAAGACCCGCTAAGCGCATAAAGGCGGCAAAACCCAAAAGACCTGCGAAGCAGAAGAAGATACCAAAGACGGAGTTGAAGGTCTATAAAGAACTGCTTCTTAAGGAGAGGGCCAGTATTGGCGGCGAACTTTCTCACATAGCGAAGGATCAGCTCAATACATCGCAGAGAGACGCCTCCGGAGATCTTTCGGGATATTCCTATCACATGGCCGATGTCGCCAGCGACAATTACGAGATGGAGTTCTCTCTCGGTAGGGCGACCGACGAGCAGAAGATACTTTACACTATCGATGAGGCTTTGAGGCGTATAGAGGAAGGCATCTATGGCTACTGTATGCAGTGCGAAAAACCGATCCCGAAAAAGCGCCTTAAGGTCATGCCTCATTCGCCGCTATGTATAGAATGCCAGAAGCAGAACGAAAAAAAATGATGTTTTATGCCGCGTCTATCGCTCTAAT
>JBAYFK010000074.1:0-7633 GCA_041667225.1 Candidatus Omnitrophota bacterium | reverse complement strand
CGCCCCGGTAAAGCCCCGCGACGTCTTTAGTCTCTAGCGTAGGATAGAGCTCGGTCGGATCCACGAAATCGTATTCTATGCCGTAACCCGGCCTCGTTATAACCGCCTTCTCAAGCCCCTTTATTGAATGGACTATCCTTTCCTGTACGTCAACCGGAAGGCTCGTCGAGATGCCATTAGGGTAATATTCGATCGTATTCAGGCCTTCAGGTTCAAGGAATATGTGGTGGCTGTCGCGATCGGGGAAGCGGTATATCTTATCCTCGATCGACGGGCAGTAGCGCACACCCGTTCCTTTTATGACGCCTGTGAATAGCGGAGAACGGTCCAGGTTGGCCTTTATGATATCGTGAGTCTCTTTGTTCGTATGCGTTATGTAGCATGGAAGCTGTTCGCGCGTTACTTTTTTATTGGTGAATGAGAACGGCCGGATCTCTTTATCTCCATACTGTGCCGTCAATATTCCGAAATCTATCGAGCGCCCGTCCAGGCGCGCGCACGTACCGGTCTTGAGCCTGCCCATCTTAAGGCCAAGGGCCTTTAATGAAGAAGAGATGCCTTCGGAGCTTTTTTCATCAATACAGCCCCCCGGAAAATGTTCAAGTCCTATATGGATAAGGCCGTTAAGGAATGTTCCTGGTGTTATGACGAGCGCCTTTGTGAGATATTTCTCTCCGAGCGTTGTCCTGACGCCTTCGATCTTTTTCCCGGGCCCGGTCAGCAGCTCTTCTACAAAGCCCTGTTTTACGGTGAGGCCGCTCTGTCCTTCAACGATCGCCTTCATCCGCAGGCTGTAAGCGTGCCTATCCACCTGGGCGCGCGTAGACCTTACCGCCGGCCCCTTGCTTGTATTTAGCGTCCTCATCTGTATCGCGGTAGCGTCCGTTACCTTAGCCATCCATCCGCCAAGGGCGTCGATCTCTTTGACCAGCTGCCCCTTTGCAAGGCCCCCTATCGCAGGGTTGCAGGGCATACGGCCGATCGTATCGACGTTCATGGTCAAAAGGAGCGTGCGGCAGCCCAGCCTTGCCGAAGCAAGCGCGGCCTCACAGCCGGCGTGGCCTCCGCCAACGACGATGACATCATAAATAGTGTTTATCGTATCCATAGGCTCATTTTAGCATAAAAAAGCATCCGTTGATTTGCCTTTTTTAAAAAAGTGATGTATACTTTTATTTGGATGACAACGGCACACATGGCCCTCAATGGGTTTAAGGTACAAGATACCTAACAGAGCTGTTGCCATCCCTTTTTTTGTCTATTTTTGGCTGGTCGCTTCTATAGCTGTTGTGGCGGGGCCTCAAGTTTCTCGTAGAATCTGTCTATTGCGGCAAGTATCGTTTTAGGGGTATCGGCTACTGTGAAGAGCTTCATATCCTCCCTATCTATCGTTCCATTATCCATAAGAGTCGTGTTCATCCAGTGTATCAGCCCTTTCCAGTAATCTCTTCCTACAAGCACTACTGGGAATTGGCTCGTCCTTCTTGTCTGAACGAGAGTTATTGCCTCGAACAGCTCGTCCAGGGTCCCAATGCCTCCCGGAAACACTATGAACGCCCTGGCGTACTTTACGAACATGACTTTCCTGCAGAAGAAGTATTTAAACTCGAGAAGCCTCGTTACGAATTTGTTCGGTTTTTGCATGGTGGGTATAAGTATATTAAGCCCGATCGAATCGCCCTTAGCCTTCTTTGCGCCCTTATTGGCTGCCTCCATTATGCCTGCGCCCGCGCCCGTGATTATCGAATAATTATGCTTTGCGAGATAATAAGCCGTATCAGTAGCGAGTTTGTAGTACTTGTTTCCCGGCTTTGTCCGGGCGGACCCGAATATGGATATGGCGTTGTCGACGTCTGAGAGCGTTTCAAATCCGTCAACGAACTCGCTCATGATCCTGAATATGCGCCACGGATCCTCTTGCGTAAAATCCTGTTTTAAGGTACTCATGTTATACGGCTCCCTTCAGTTTTATTGTAAAAGCAGCTCTTTTTTGAAACCTTTCATGATCCTGTATGTGAGGAAATAGCCGTAAGTGTTCAGGGGATTCGTTATCTGGTCGAATATAAGGTGCTGTGTCAGCCCTATGGCAACGGCCTTCCAGAAATTACCCAGCGGCATAGCGTAGATCAGGTACCACAAAAGGATCACTATCTCATATGAATGCAGTAACAGGTATACTTTTTTCAGGTTCATCTTGAGGCAGGCGTTGTAGATCTTGCGTACTTTTAACGTGAACGAATGGTTCAGGTAGTAATCTATCACGTGATCGAGGTCGATGAACGTACCTGCTACGAATGAAACGATAGCGTAATCGAAAGACTTAAAATGTAACCATACAAATACACCTATAATACCGGATGCTGCGACATGTGACGATGGTAGCACTAATAAAGTTCCTTTTAAAGTTTTATAACCGAATCGAAAGATCCGTAGGGATTCGGCTCTTTTTCGGAATTTTTTGCGTCCATCATCCATTCCCCGTCGACGACAAATCTGTACCTGTATTTTCCCGGATTAAGAGCAACTCTCTTTTCCCATATGCCGTTCTCCATCCTTGAAAGGCGGCTTTCGGTGTCAACTTTCCACTGATTGAACTCGCCCGCAATGAATACGTCCTTAGCATTTGGCGTGTTGATGAAGAATATCGTATCCTTGACCTGGGGAGCTGCCGGTTCGGCAGCTATGTTCTGAACCTCTTCTATGGCTTTTACTAACTCGGAACGCGGCGCGCTCTCCTGTACCGCCTGGGCAGCTTCTGCCGCTCTGGGCTCCGGTTCCTGGGAAGCAGGCGCGCTTACCGCTACCTCTTCCCGCGGGCTCTCCTCGTTCGCTCCGAATACTATCTCGCTCCTCGGAACGATCTTGAGCGCGCTGGCATCCGCCGTCCCTTCCGAGACTTCAGCCATGGCGCGCTCGAACTCAATGTCTCCTTCAGCCAGCATGATCTCTTTGGCGAGCGCCAGGTGGTCGATCGATCCGTTCGAGTCTTTCTCAAGTTTTATCACGGGGACGCCTGCCATAGCCGCCTTCTTCAGGGATACACCGGACCTTATGACCGTCTCCAGCATCTGACTTTTAAAAAAGTTCCTGATCTCGACCAGCATCGTCTGGGCGTACTTTGTCCTCTTGTCAAAAATGGTCGCAAGAGCTTTTACTCTCGGCTCATGATGTATCTTAAGTTTTATGAGTTCCAGCATTCCGAGCAGCTTCCCTACTCCCATAAGCGAAAAGGCGCTCATGTCCAGGGGTACAATGACGAGTTCCGCGGCCCGGAGAGCGTTGAACGTCAGGAATCCAAGGCTGGGAGGGCAATCGATGACGACATAGTCATAAGTCAGCTGATTTTCGGACAGGATATGGTAAAGCCTGGATACGGCGTCTTCGGTATCTTTTAATTCCTGTTCCAATGTGCTCAATAGTATGCTCGAAGGGATAAGGTCCAGGTTCTCGGAAACGTTCACTATGCATTTTGTGACCGGCCTGCGTTTCGAGGCGTTATCCGTAAGGACGTTGTATATCGAGGCATCCATGGCCTGATCAAGCACGCCGAGCCCGAACGAAGCATGAGATTGAGGATCGAGGTCTATCACCAATACCTTTTTCCCGAACTCTACCAAAGCGCCAGCCAGATTGATGGCAGTCGTAGTCTTACCACATCCACCCTTTTGATTAGAGACCGATATCGTTTTCATGTGTCCATCCCCTTCTTTGAAAATTTGATATCTTTTATGTATATATTAACATCCGCAGGCGACGCGCCTATATCCTTAGGAGGTTCTCCCATATAACTGCATTCGACGCGAAAATGGTTTATCTTCGAAAGATCGATATCTTTTTTTATGCTGTCGAGGGCGATCGTCTCGGTCCTCCAGGACGGGGTAAGAAATATATCGTGCAGGGACGAAGACCTGTTGTTGACGTCTCTGAGCACGAGGTCGACCTTCTCCCCTCCCCTTTTTCCTTTGACCGAGAATGATATTATCCTCTCCGAGAAATCTACAGGGAACCGGAAATCCATGGAAACATCCGCCCACTTGTATTTTTTAGGGCTGTTGATGGCGAGGGCCTTATCCGCGATCTTGCTCTTCCCTCTGGCAGTTCCCCTGAACTCGAATTTTTTTACAAGCTCTTTATTCAGTCTGCCGGTATCGAATACCGTGACTATAGGCGAGCGGTCTATCTTTTTCTTGAGGTAATCCAGGTAATGGAAGTTAAGGAATGAGAATACGATAAATATCGCTAAAGAAGCTCCCGCGAACGAAAGCGCTCCTATCGCAAGCGACTTTATGCGTTTTTTTGAATGTTTTGACTTTTTTTTGCGGGGTTTTTTATAGAAATAAGTATCGGCGATCTGTTTATGCAGATGGTTGTCTTTTGCGGGGTCTATTTTTAAGGTCTCTATAATTTTACTCATTGAGCCTATTTAGTAATATCATATTACTATTTAATATATACCAATAAACGCAAAATTACAAATATTTTTTAACAAAATCAACGCCATTCTTGAATATCTTAAAGCCGTCTCCCGGCGCTTCTGATCCTTTCTGTCCTCTCCTTGTCCATGAAGGGTGCTGTGACGCCTTGAGATGGCGTTCCGGATGCGGCATGAGGCCGAATATCCTGCCGCTCTTATCGCATATTCCCGCTATATCCTCTACGGATCCGTTGGGGTTGTATGGATGATGACCGTCTTTCCCGGGCCCTTTTGCATATTTGAATACTATAAGGCCTTCTTTTTTAAGTATATCGAGAGTCTTCTTGTCTTTAGGTATGAATTTTCCCTCGCCATGAGCTATCGGAAGCGCTATGGTGCCGTCGATACCTTTTGTCCATACACACTTATCGATGCTTTCAAGGAATACCCAGCGGTCCTCGAACCTTGCGGAGTCGTTCAGCGTAAGAGTGGCGTCGATTGTCTGGAAGTCGCCTGAAAGGTTCGGAAGAAGCCCTGCTTTGACGAGGACCTGGAATCCGTTACATATTCCGATGATAAGTTTGCCTGAGGCGATAAATTGTCTCAGGTCCTCTTCCAGCTTGAACTTAAGCTCGTTCGCCAGTATCTTACCGCTCGCTATATCGTCGCCGTAAGTAAATCCTCCCGGCACAGCGAGTATCTGGTAGTCCTGCAATTTTTTTTCTTTGCGCAGCGTAAGGTCGTTGATGTGGACAAATTCAGTCGTTGCGCCGGCCGATTCGAAGGCAAAGGCTGTTTCTCTGTCGCAGTTGGTCCCGGCGGTCCTGAGTATTATGACTTTAACTTTTTTCATTTAAATATCCTTGAACGGGCTTTGCCATGCTTCTTTAAGTTTCGCGATACCGGCCAAGACCAGTTGTTTGTTATCAGAGCCGGATATCTTGAATGAGCCGGATGAAGAAACGTGCCCGAGTTTCCATATCGGGACGCCTTTCATCGAAGCGATGAACCTAGTTTCATCGGCAGTCTCTACGATAAAGCGGGTGTTCGATTCGGAGAATAGCAGGGCCGTATCGGGCAACGCCTTCTGTTCCGGCGGCCTGGTATGCGCCGATAACCGGATATCCATTCCTAGCCCTCCGGCAAAGGCCATCTCGGCCAACGCCACTGCCATTCCTCCGTCAGAACAGTCGTGGCAGGATGCTACGTAACCTTTATTTATGGCGCGAGAGAGCGTGTCCATCAGATGTTTGCCGTAATGGGCGTCTACTTTTGGAACGTTGTTCCCTGTAAATCCCATGGACTTATAATATTGCGATCCTCCAAGCTCGTCCTGGGTCAGGCCGACTATATATATTGAATTGCCGCTCTTCTTTGCGTCCATCGTAATTGCTTTGGTGGTATCGTCCATGACGGCTATGCATGATATCAATAACGTCGGAGGTATCGATATGGAAGTCTTGCCTACGGAATATTCGTTATTGAGGCTGTCCTTACCGGATATGAAAGGCGTGCCGTATACTTTTGCAATGTCATAACAGGCCTGCGACGCTCTTACAAGTCCGCCCAGCCTGTCGGGTTTATTAGTGTTGCCCCAGCAGAAGTTGTCCAGTATCGCCGCTTTATTTATGTCGCCGCCAACAGATATGACCTGCCTCAACGCCTCGTCTATGACGCTTGCCGCCATCCAGTAAGGATCGATCTTTCCGAAATCGACATTTATGCCGCATGACAATATGATACCCTTCTTCGAACTTAATATGGGCCGTGTGACGCATGCGTCGCCCGGGCCGTCATGTGTGATACCCTGTAGAGGTTTCAGAACGCTGCCGCCTTGTACCTCATGATCATACTGGCGGATTATCCATTCCTTGCTTGCGATATTAAGCTCTGATAAGAGTTTTATGAGGTCGCCCGTAAGGTCTTTCTTCGCTTTTATCACCGGTTCTTTGAACGTCTCTTTTTTCCAGACAGCTTTTCTTCGTATCTTCGGAACTCCGTCATGCAGGAATTTCATCTCTATGTCGCAGACCGGAACGCTTTCATAAGAGAGTTTTAGATGCGCGTCATCCGTAAACCTTCCTATGACCGTAGCTTCTACATTCTCTCTCTCGAACACTTCCTTGAATTGCTCTATGTTGGCCGGGTCGACCGCGAAGACCATCCGCTCCTGCGCTTCAGATATCCATATCTCGGTATAACTTAAGCCCTTATATTTTAGGGGCACCTTCTCGAGATATATCTCCGCCCCCGATTCCTCTCCCATCTCCCCTACCGCGCTTGACAATCCTCCCGCGCCGCAATCCGTTACGGAATTGTAAAGTCCGAGGTCGCGCGCTTTCAAGAGTGTATCGGTGACTTTCTTTTCCTGTATGGGGTTGCCGATCTGCACGCAAGAACCCGAAACGGTCTCCGACTCTACTGTAAGTTCTCCTGAAGAAAATGTCGCGCCGTGGATACCGTCCCTGCCCGTTCTGCCTCCGACGACAACTACGAGATCGCCGTTATGCACTTCTTTAAATGCCATGCCTTTGGGCAGGATGCCGACGTTGCCGCAGAATACCAGGGGGTTGCCTACAAAATTATCGTCAAAAAGTACGGCGCCGTTAGATGTGGGTATGCCCATCCTGTTGCCGTAATCCCTTACTCCCGAGACGACGCCCTTCATTATGCGTTTCGGGTGAATGGCGCCCTTTGGAAGTTTATTGTACGGGAGGTCCGGCCTGCCGAAACAGAATACATCTGTATTGACGATAGGCTTTGCTCCGAGCCCCGTGCCGAGCGGATCCCTTATGACGCCGCCTATGCCTGTGCCTGCGCCTCCGTATGGTTCGAGCGCTGACGGGTGGTTATGTGTTTCTACTTTAAAACATACGTCGTTCTCCTCGTCGAAACGGATGATCCCGGAATTATCTTTGAAGACGGAGACGCACCATGGCTTATTAAGTTCTTTAGTTACCCTCATGACGGTATTCTTCAGAAGGTTGTCTATTGTATGCCCTTCGTACTCTATGATACCCCTGAACGTCTTGTGCTTGCAGTGTTCGCTCCATGTCTGGGCTACCGTCTCAAGCTCTATATCGGTCGGGTTCCTTCCCAGTTTCTTGAAATGATCCTTTATGGCGCGCATCTCATCGAGGCTTAAGAAGAGCTGCCCCTCTTTTGAAAGCCGCATAAGCTCTTTATCGTTTGCGCGCATGATATTTATATGATTTAATT
>JBAYFK010000073.1:0-7635 GCA_041667225.1 Candidatus Omnitrophota bacterium | reverse complement strand
CGTTCAGGCGCCCGCAGCTCTATGCCCGGCATGATGGATACCGTATTGAACGTCGGTCTCACCGAGAGGACGATCCCCGGACTTATCAAAGCGACCGGCAACGAGAGATTCGTATACGACGCATATCGCAGGCTCATCATGATGTATTCGGACGTTGTCATGGAGAAGGCCGCAGGTATAGAACCGAAAGACGGAAAAGGCATACGCAAGGTCCTCGACGAGAAACTTGGGAAAGTGAAATCGTCCAAAGGTTATAAACTGGATACCGAGCTTTCAGTGAACGATCTCAAGGCCCTGGTAGCAGATTTTAAAAAGACCGTGAATGATGTTCTTGGACAGCCATTCCCGGATGACGCTGATAAGCAGCTTTGGGGTGGTATCGGCGCCGTGTTCGCCAGCTGGAACGGCAAGCGCGCGATCGAGTACCGCAGGATAGAAAGAATACCGGATGAATGGGGTACCGCTGTTAACGTACAGTCGATGGTATTCGGCAACATGGGCGATGACAGCGCTACGGGAGTGGCATTCAGCCGCAACCCCGGAAACGGCGAGAGCCAGTTCTACGGCGAATATCTCATCAATGCCCAGGGAGAGGATGTCGTTGCAGGTATAAGGACCCCTGCTCCTATCAATAATTATTCAAAGAACGATCAGAGCAAGCAGTTCCCAACACTTAATGAGGTCATGCCTGCTATTTATAAAGAGCTCGACAGCATCCGCAAACGCCTTGAGGCGCATTATAAGGACATGCAGGACATCGAGTTCACTATCGAAAAAGGCAAGCTCTTCATGCTCCAATGCCGTATCGGCAAGCGTAACGGCGTATCGGCTGTCCGCATCGCGGTAGATATGTATAAAGAGAAATCGATCGACGCCAAAACCGCCATCATGCGCGTGAAGCCTAACCAGCTCGTAGAATTACTCCTTCCCATGTTCGATCCAAAATTCGAAAAGGCCTCAAGCCCTATAGGTAAAGGTCTTCCCGCAGGTCCGGGCGGCGCTATAGGCCAGGTAGTCTTTACGTCGAATGATGCGGTCGCGTGGGCTTCCAGGGGCGAGAAGGTCATCCTCGTCCGTGAAGAGACCTCGCCGGAAGATGTTGACGGTATGCATAAGGCCCAGGCCATCCTTACCGCAAAAGGCGGTATGACCTCTCACGCGGCGCTGGTCGCGCGCGGATGGGGGAAATGCTGCGTCGTGGGGTGCAGCGACGTCGAGATCTCCGATGACGGCAGATCTTTCAAGACGAGAAAAGGCAACGTTGTCAAAGAGGGTGACTGGATCAGTTTGAACGGAACTACGGGTTTAGTATATTTAGGTAAGCTTCCGCTCGTTTCTCCGGACCTCGAAAATAACAGCACATATACAGAATTGATGAAACTGGTAGATAAGACGCGTACGATGAAAGTGCGCACGAACGCCGACACTCCGAAGGACGCCGCGCAGGCATTGAAGTTCGGCGCCGAAGGTATAGGGCTGTTCAGGACAGAACATATGTTCTACGGCGAAGGCAGCGACAAACCGCTCTTCCTTCTGCGTAAGATGATCATGTCCAAGACGGTGGAAGAACGCCGCCTGGCGCTGGACGAACTCTTCCCGTTCGTCAAAAGCGATGTTAAAGCTACGATAGAAGCCATGAAGGGCCACCCGGTCACGATAAGGCTTCTCGATCCGCCGCTTCATGAATTCGTTCCGCACAGCGAGGATAAGCTGAACGCGCTCGCCGCAGAACTTGGCGTAGATATGAGCGAGCTCAATAAGAGGGCTGATTCTCTTCGCGAGAATAATCCGATGCTCGGACACCGCGGAGTGCGCCTTGGCGTAACGTATCCCGAGATCACCGAGATGCAGGTAAGGGCGATCCTGGAAGCTACCGCCGAACTTATTAAGGAAGGCAAGAAGGCGATCCCGGAAATAATGATCCCCGTTACTTGCGCTAAGACAGAGCTCGATAACCAGAAGGCCATAGTCGAGAGAGTCGACAAGGAAGTCCGCGTAAAATTCGGGCTCAAGAAACTGCCGTTCATGTACGGGACGATGATAGAGATCCCGCGCGCAGCTCTCCAGGCCAATAAGATGGCCGAGACCGCCGAGTTCTTCTCGTTCGGCACCAACGACCTGACACAGATGGGATTCGGTTTTTCGCGCGATGATATCGGCGGATTCCTGCCGGATTACCTGACTTCGAAAATACTTCCTGCAGATCCGTTCCAGACTATAGACCAGGACGGTATCGGCGAACTTATAAAGATAGGTATCGAACGCGGCCGCTCGACCCGTAAAGACCTCAAGGTCGGTATATGCGGAGAGCATGGCGGAGATCCGGATAGCGTAAAATTCTGCCATCGCGTCGGAATGAACTATGTCAGCTGCTCGCCGTTCAGGGTGCCGATCGCGCGTTTAGCGGCGGCGCAGGCGGCAATTGAAGGAAAGAAAAAATAATGGATGCTATCAGATTATATCTGAAGGACATCAAGAAGCTCGCGCTCCTTACCGCCGAGGAAGAGATAGACCTCGCCAAGAAGATAAAGAGGGGCGATAAGAACGCGCGCTCGAAGATGATACAGTCGAACTTGAGGCTCGTCATCAACATCGCCAAGAAATATTCCCATCTCGGTGTTTCGATGCTGGATCTCATCGAAGAGGGGAACCTTGGCCTTATGAAGGCGGTCGAGAAGTTCAATCCCAAGAAAGGCTACCGCTTTTCCACTTATGCTGCATGGTGGATAAGGCAGTTCATTTCACGCGCGATAGCGAATCAGGGCAAGACCGTGCGCATACCGGTATACATCATAGAACTGATGATCCGGTATAAAAAGGTGATAGAGGCGCTCTCCAACAGCTTGAAGCGTAAACCCAATACGGCAGAGATAGCAAAGCGCATGAAGCTGCCGGTGCGAAGGGTGAGACAGCTCAGCAAGATGGTCACCGGCATCTCGAGCCTTAACGCGCCTGTAGGAGAGGATGACTCTACGGAATTCATAAACCTCATAGAGGACGAAAGCATAATTTCCGCGGTAGACGGCCTTTCTAACTTCCTTATGCATGAGAGGATAAAGGACCTTCTCGAGAAGATGAATAAGCGCGAGAAGAAGATACTCAGCCTCAGGTTCGGGCTTAAGGACGGGGTTCCGCACACGCTAAGGGATACTGCCAAGCACTTCGGCATTACCAGGGAGCGCGTGCGTCAGATCGAGAGCGCTGCGATGAAGAAGATGAGAGACCTGATGCAGCAGCAGGAGAAGGATATGACCGTAAAGAAGCCGGAGACGAAATGAACGAACTGAAGCAATATATCCGGGATATACCGGGATTCCCTAAACAGGGTATCATATTCAAGGACATCACGACCCTGCTCAAGAGCGGTAAGGCTTTTAAAAAAGCGGTCGATACGATAGCGGCAAAATATAAGGATAAAAATATTGATGTGGTCTTGAGCGTTGAGTCCAGGGGATTCATATTCGGCGCGGCCGTTGCGTATAAATTGAACGCAGGTATCGGCCTTGTCAGGAAAAAAGGAAAACTTCCCCACAAGACGCATTCCGCTTCATACGACCTGGAATACGGAAAAGATACATTGGAGATACACCAGGACGCGTTCCCTGAGGGCGCGCGGGTGCTTATAGTAGATGACCTGCTTGCGACCGGGGGCACCATAAGCGCGGTCATAAGGCTGGTAAATATGATGCGCGGTAAGATCGTAGGCATCGCGTTCCTCATAGAGCTTCTTCCGCTGAAAGGCCGTGAAAAGCTTAAGGGCTATCCGATCCTATCTTTGATCAAAGATAAATACTGTTAAGGGTAGCGCTTAGCGGCATAAATGTTCCATAGCAGTACCAACATAATAGGGGGATCGGTAATGGGTAATATATACAGAAAAAAATCAGGATTCGGAAAAAGAAAAAGGGGCGGTACCGTAGCGGACAGAAAGAAGACCAGGCGTATGATGGTCTGCTCGATCGTAAAAAAACTTAAAGCTGCGGGAAAACCTGTGAATCTGCAGGATATAAATATAGAAGTATTGGATAAGTGTAAAAGAAAACATTAAGAGCGTTTTTTTATCGCCCCTGTAGCTCAGATGGATAGAGCACAAGTTTCCTAAACTTGGTGTCGCCTGTTCGACTCAGGCCAGGGGCGCCAAACTTGCGAAGCAAGTTTGATATTGAGGCAGCGTTAAAAAATGCGAGCGAATAGCGAGCATTTTAGCTGCCGAAATACCTTAAGCAAACGAAGTGAAGTACCTTAGCGGCTGAAATACCTTAAGCATACGAAGTGAAACACCTTAGCCGCTGAAGTACCTTAAACAATGTGAGCGAACCTTGTAGCGGCTGAAATACCTTAAGCATAGGATCTTAGAAATTCCAAGCACGAATATCGAAATTCCAAATAATATCAAATATCAAAATTTTAATGTTTTAAACCTTTGAATTTAGAATTTAGGATTTGTTTGGGATTTGGTATTTGAAATTTAGGATTTAACATATGATAGACTTACACACTCACACATTATTTTCTGATGGCGAGCTTTTACCAAGCGAGCTTGTAAGGCGCGCTGAAATAACAGGCTACAAAGTGATCGCGCTTACAGACCATGCAGACAGCTCCAACATCGATTTCATAATCCCGCGCATTGTCAAAGTCTGTAAGGTCCTCAACAAATCATGGGAAATTTTTGCGATACCCGGTGTAGAGATAACGCACGCGCCGCTCAAAGAAATAAAGCCGCTCGTGAAGTTCGCGAGAAAGAACGGCGCGAAGATCGTGATCGTTCATGGTGAAACGGTATCGGAGCCTGTGATACCCGGGACCAACAGATGCGCGATAGAAGCGCGATGCGACATATTGGCGCACCCCGGATTCATCAAAAAAGCAGATGTTGTTCTTGCAAAAAAACTGGGAGTGTCGCTTGAGCTGACTGCGCGCAAGAGCCACTCAAAGCCCAACAAGCACGTGCTCAAACTGGCTATGGAGATAGGGGCTAAGATGGTCCTGGATACCGATTCCCACAGCCCGGAAAATCTCATATCGGACGTTCAGGCTGACGCCATCCTGAAGGGGCTTGGGCTGCATAATAGTGATATCAATAATATATATAATAACTCATTGCGCCTTGCTAAAAGGGCGGGGTACCCCGGTTAGAAATAAAAAAGCTAAAAACCCTTGACTTTGAATTGCAATATGATATACTTTCAATGTTAAAAATAAAAAGGTAGTTACGCCTATAACACCATAGATAACTTAAGTCTTAGCGCAAAAGGAGGTGGTGGACCAAACTAGCTCAAGGTTATCGAGACGTGGTGATGTAGATAAAGCAGTATAAGATATAATTAAGAACGGGCGTGCTTCATAAAAGAAATAAAATCGCCCAAACTTATAGTATATATTAAGTGATTAATATTGATCCTAAAAGGAGGCAACATGAAGTTTTTTAGAATTCTCGGTGTTGTCACATTAGCGCTCCTGCTTGCAGGAAGCGTATATGCCGAGACACAGAGCGTAAAGGTCAGCGGAGACCTTACAGTAAGAAGCATATACAGGAACCAGTATGACTATCAGGGCGCGCCGGATGAAGGCAATGGCGCTGTCAGGACAGGCATCGATGGCGCAAGCCAGAGCTGGTTCATGTCTGTTACAGAAGTTGAAGTTGATGCTGATCTGACAGATAACGTCCAGACAGTCATCAGATTATTGAATCAGAGAGATTGGAATGTAAGCGCGAAGGCCGTTACTTCTGCTACAGCGTTAGCATATGGCCGTGGTGGTTACACTTCAAATCCCGATGAGTTCCAGGTAAATGTAGACCTCGCTTATGTGACGTTGAAGGATTTCATTTATTCACCGCTCACGTTGACGATCGGTCGCCAGGACCTCTGGTTCGGTAAGGGCTTCGTAGTTGGTTTAAATCAGCAGAACCCAGCGGGCGCTCTTTCCGCTCCTGAGTACACAGCCATGAATTCATTTGACGCTGTGAAAGCTGTGTTGGATTTTGATCCATGGACCATCACGGGTATCTATTCAAAGGTATTCGGAAATGCGATCCAGGATAACGATGATGTCAACCTGTGGGGCGTGAACGTTGGTTACAAGTTCGATTCCTACAAGGCTGAAAGCGAAGCTTATTGGTTCTTCAAGCAGGATAACCAGGTAGATACTTGGGGAGCTATCAAAAGCAATAACGATGTGCACACGATCGGTATCAGAGGCAGCATGGATCCGATAGAGGTCATCACGGTATTCGGCGAAGCTGCATACCAGGGTGGCGAGTATGTAGGCAGCAGGCTCCAGATCAACAACAGAGACCGCTCTGCTTGGGCGATCGATGTTGGCGGTGAGTGGAGATATCTGGCTGAGAAATTCTCATGGAAGCCGAAACTAGGCGCGGAATACATTTACTATTCCGGCAGCAAGCCTGAGGACAACGCAGCAGTTTCTGCTGGCGCATGGGGTGGTTGGGATCCGATGTACAGAGGTAAATTCGATTCCGCTATCCGTGAATTCGTTGGCAGATATTATACGACTGCAAGATATCCGGTTGATGCTACATTGAACGCTAACCCGGATGCAGCGTATCAGAACCAGCATCAGGCGGTCATCACTGGGTCAATTCAGCCCATTGAGAGCCTTGTACTGAAGCTGAACTACAACTTGTTCTGG
Organism: Candidatus Omnitrophota bacterium; assembly: GCA_041667225.1. GTDB lineage: Bacteria > Omnitrophota > Gorgyraeia > 2-01-FULL-45-10 > 2-01-FULL-45-10 > JBAYFK01. Next base: position 981 of record JBAYFK010000073.1, on the reverse strand, counting down.
AACCAGGAACAGTATTACGAGACACAGGTAAAGTCACAGGGCTTCATTGGTCAGGAAGTTGACCTTCAGGCCACTTGGGACTACACAGAAGACGTTAGCTTTAACGTACTCTGTGGCTGGTTTATGCCTGGCGAAGTCTATTACGACAATCGTAATGACGTTGCAACAGACCTCGTTGGTTCAGTAAAAGTTAGCTTCTAAGGGTGTTTCAAAAAAACCCCGCCCCTTTAAAAAGGGCGGGGTTTTTTATTGACTTTTATCGCCAGTCAAAATAGAATACAAATAATATGGATGGACTTCAGCCTAAAATATCGGGACCTAAAAAAATCATTCTTTTTATCGCAGCAGGGGTTTTGATATTTTTTGCCGTAACCACTCCGGTAGGAATATTGATCTATAAACATCTTGCGCGCGAGATACCTAAATACACGACCGCGATAGTAAAATTTTTCCCTTTCACACAGGAGAATTCGCTGAAAGAGTGGGAAGAGAAGATGTTCAAAGGGAAGGTAGTCTACAGGATAGAATCTGCAGAAGGCCTATCCTATGTCAAGGCCGCAAGCAAGGCAAGCGCATCGGCTCTATATTATAAGGTAAAGCTCGATGTGAAAGGCAGGCATCCGCTGGTAAGCTGGAAATGGAATGTCGAGAAATTCCCGGTCAAAAAGAATAGAGAGGGGCTTACCACAAAAGACGAACTCGATTTTGCCGGTAGAGTATACGTGATATTCCCGGCAAATTTTTTATTAAATTCAAAGGTGCTTGAGTATGTATGGGCAGAGAATATACCGGCTGAGACGATAGGCACGAGCCCGTATTCAAAGAATATTAAACTCATAGTAGCAAGGAGCGGAGCCAATCCTGATAAGAAGTGGTATGCGGAGGAGCGTGACGTCCTCGAGGATTACAGAAAAGCGTTAGGCAAGGTTCCGGAACACGATATAGGCGCGGTTGCATTCATGACTAATACCGAACATACTG
>JBAYFK010000072.1:0-7665 GCA_041667225.1 Candidatus Omnitrophota bacterium | reverse complement strand
CATACGTAGCGAAAGGGAATGCCCATGTATATCATCAGTACGTATTGCTGGTCAGTAAAGACCTGCGCGATAAGCTGATAGAGTTCCTTAATAGTAAGGGGATAGAGTCCAGGGTCTATTATCCGATACCTCTGCACATGCAGGAGTGTTACCAGCCGCTGGGTTATAAGGTAGGAGATTTCCCCAATTCCGAAAAAGCCGCGCTGGGGACGCTGGCTCTTCCCGTCTATCCGGAGATGAAGAGTTCCGACAAGAAGTTCATAGTAGATACGGTAAAAGCATTTTATAAAACTGTTCTATCATAACGAAAGAGCATAATATGCTGAAGATCGGTATTATCGGATGCGGTTACTGGGGGCCTAATCTTATAAGAAGTTTCGGCGATATAGACGAGGTCGTGATAGACACGATCGCCGACCTTTCCGAAGAGAGGCTCGCTCAATTCAAAAAGAGGATGCCGCACGTAACCGTTACCAGGAACGGCTCCGACATCATAAAGAATCCTTCCATAGATGCAGTCGTGATCGCGACCCCGGCCAATACTCATTACGCCCTCGCTAAAGAAGCGCTTCTCTCAGGGAAGCATGTATTTGTCGAGAAGCCCCTCACTTTTGATCTTGCTGAAGCGGAAGAGCTGGTCAAGATCGCGGACAAGGCGAAGAAGGTGCTGATGGTAGGGCACACGTTCGAATATAATCCCGCCGTAGAGAAGATCCGTGAATATATAACCAAAAAAGAATTGGGAGACGTCTATTATCTTACATCGAGGCGGCTCAATCTCGGCAAGATACGCGAAGACATCAACGCCATGTGGAACCTCGCGCCGCACGATATATCTATCTTCATCTATCTGCTCGGGGCGATGCCCCTTGAAGTGAGGGCATGGGGAGCTTCTTTTTTACAGAAGGACATAGAGGACCTGGTCTTTGTTACGCTCACATTCCCCGGTAATGTCACGGCGAATATACAGGTGAGCTGGCTCGACCCGCTTAAAGTAAGAGATATGGTGGTAGTCGGCTCGAAGAAGATGGTCGTGTATGATGATGTCGACAATGAAGGTAAGATCAAGATCTATGACAAAGGCGCCGATAAACTCGTTCTTTCACAGGCGTTCGGCGAATTCCAGATCAAGCTTCGCGCGGGCGATGTGCTGATACCTAAGCTGCCCATGACGGAACCGCTCAAGAAAGAGTGTATGCACTTCGTCGACTGCATCATAAATAATAAGACCCCTCTTACAGATGGACGAAATGGGCTCAGGGTCGTCAGGGTGCTGACTGCGGCGCAGGAGTCGCTCAAGAACGGCGGGAAGGCCGTAAAGCTATGACCAAACGTATATACAAGAACGTCAAGATAGGCAAGAACTCTCTCATAGAGGATTTTGTCGTCATAGGACATCCGCCCAGAGGAAAGAAAGATGGGGAACTATCTACGATTATCGGTGAAGGCGCCGTTATACGCAGCGGTACGGTCATATATGCGGGGAACCGTATAGGTGAAAATTTCCAGACCGGACACAATGTCACGATACGCGAATCGAATACGATCGGAAATGACGTCAGTATCGGGAGTCTGGCATGCGTAGAACATAAAGTCGATATAGCCGACGGCGTACGTATACATTCACAGGCGTTCATCCCGGAATTCTCGAAACTTGAAAAAGAGTGCTGGATCGGCCCTAACGTAGTCCTCACAAATGCGCCGCATCCGTTATGTCCTAAAGTCAAAGAATGCCTCAAAGGGCCCACCATAGAAGAAGGCGCTAAGATAGGCGCGAATTCCACGCTTCTACCCGGAGTTCGTATAGGCAGGATGTCGCTCGTTGGAGCCGGTTCCGTTGTCGTGGATGACGTGCCAAGTTTTTCAGTAGCAGCCGGAAATCCCGCCAGGAAGATCAAAAGAGTTGACCAGCTTAAATGTAAATATAAGATCATAAAAAGGCCTTATGATACGAAGCGCGGTTAAAGGTAAAAATATATTCATTACCGGAGGCAGCGGATTCATCGGCAGCTGGCTAATAGAAAGGCTGATCCGGGATAACAAGATATGGTGCTACGATAACGGCAGGCGCTTCTCCCCTAAAGTAAAAGAGCTCATTAAACATAAGAATATGACCTTCATAAAAGGCGATATTCTCGATGTTAAATTGCTGCGCAAAAGTTTTCCGAAAAAGATCGACATAGTCATACATCTCGCGGCGATAGCCGGAGTATCCTCCTATTACAAGATCCCTTACGAGACGATGAAGGTGAACTTGATCGGGACGTATAACCTTCTCGAGATAATCAAAGATAGGAAGCTTGACGTATTCATCGACTTTTCCACGTCGGAAGTTTACGGCAGGAATGCCCGGAACGTAACCGAAGAAGATGATACCGCGCTCGGTCCTATATCAGACTTAAGGTGGACGTATTCGACGAGCAAGATCGCGGCCGAAAGGCTTACGCACTGCTATCATCGTAAATTCGGCATACCCGCCGTATCGATCAGGCCTTTCAACGTCTACGGTCCGTTCCAGATAGGAGAGGGCGCTATACAGATATTCGCTCAAAAAGCTCTAAAGAACGACACGATCGTTATACATGGGGACGGATCGCAGGTAAGGGCATGGTGTTACATAGAGGACTTCCTGGACGGTGTGATGCGCTGCATCACAAAAAGAAAGAAGGCGATAGGCAATACTTTTAATATTGGCGACCCGTCAGGGGCTCTAACTATCAAAGACCTTGCGCAGAGGATCGTTCGTGTGTCGGGTTCAAGTTCAAAACTGCGTTTCGTGAAACAACCTAGGACCGACGTTGACTTCAGGATACCGGATATATCGAAGGCGAAGAGACTGCTTGGATTTAAACCGTCTATGGACATTACTGAGGGCTTGAGAAGATCCGTTGAATGGTATAAAGAAAATCCTTTTTAAATAGATAAGGAGCGGCAATGGAGATCCACGACAACAAATTATATAAGAGCCATGGGACCGGAGAATTCACGGTCGACCAGTTCAGGAAGATCGGCAAGGATGTAATATTCGAAAGAGGAGTTCTCGTCTTCCATCCCGAGAATATCATCATAGGGAACAATGTTTATGTAGGCCACAACACGATGCTTAAAGGTTATTACAAGAACACCATGGAGTTCGAAGGTAATAACTGGATAGGGCAGGGATGTTTTCTCCATAGCGCGGGCGGTATATATCTGGGAAGGCATGCCGGGTTGGGGCCGTTCGTAAAGATCCTTACGCACCAGCACGTCGAAGAAGAGATCGAAAAACCGATATCGTGCTGCAAGCAGGAATTCAAGAAAGTCGTCATAGAGGAAGCCGTAGAAGTCGGGCTTGGCGCCATCATATTGCCGGGGGTGACCATAGGAAAATACAGCCTGATCGGGGCGGGAGCTGTGGTGACGAAAGACGTAGAGCCGTACAGTGTAATGATGGGAGTGCCTGCAAAGCTCATACGAAAAAGGAAATAGGTTAAGGCTATGAAAAAAATGAGGATCCTTCACGCTCCGGCCATAGTCATCAACCAGCAATGGATAATCTCTCGCGCCCAGCGGAAACTCGGCCATGTAAGCGACGTAATGGCCTTCAACGCGGATAGGAAGGGCCTTCTCGCGCGCGACTGCGATATAAATCTCCATTTCGACAGGAACGATATATCGTTCAAACCCTCAAAGATATTAAAGACGCTTAAATTCATCGTATCCTTCAAACTATTCTTTATCAAAACCCTCTTCAAATACGACATCTTCCATTTTCACTCCGAATCTTTTCTCGGGAGTATGCCGCCTATAGACCTGATGATATTGAGGTTGTTCCGTAAGAAAATAGTCTTCCAGTATTGGGGATGCGACATAAGGCTCAAGACTATGTCCGTCCTTGCCGGAGACTTCAGTACATGCGACGATTGTATAAGGGTATGCAATAATTCGCGTAAACTTCGCGACAATCTTACACATCTTCATTACTGTGATTTCAGGGTCTACGGAGGAGCGGATTGTATAAAGAACGTTCCGGACGCGTTGTTCATCCCGATAGCTCTCGATCTTGACAATTGGGATCCGGCCGGAGAAATACCGGAGGCGCACCGGCTTCCGAAAACGGACAGCATACGTATCTTACAGGCTTTTGAGAACTCGAAGACGAGGGGCGACCAGAAGGGCACGCGGTTCATAGAGACAGCCGTCGAGACGCTGAAGAATGAAGGCCATAAACTAGACTATATCTTTCTCGATAATATACCGCATAACGACATTAAGTATTATTATCAGCAGGCCGATATCGTCGTAGACCAGCTATTGACCGGTTGGCACGGCAGTGTTACCGTGGAAGCGATGGCTATGGGGAAGCCTGTGATATGCTACCTGAACCAGGATGCGCTGCGCTTATTGCCGGAAGAGAACCCGATAGTAAATGCAGGCCCCGAGACCATCGTCGATAGGCTGAGGGAGCTCGTGAAAGACGGCGCCTTAAGGGCTAAGACAGGCAAGGCGAGCAGGCTGTACGTTGAAAAGAATCACGACTCGATGAAACTTGCGCAGGTTTATATTGACCTCTATCAGAAAGACTGGCGATAGAAGAGATGGAGTTTTGGAGAATAGATGTATTCATATCTTAAGAACATCACGCGTCATTCGGCGATCTACAGCATCGGCAGCCTGGCGGCTCTCTTGCCGGGATTCATACTGATACCGCTTTATACCCGTTACTTCACTCCCGCAGAATACGGCGCGATCACCCTGGTGCTCCTTTTTTCGAATGTGCTTATGATGTTCTACGAGGGCGGAATGGTGAGCGCGCTCTCCCGCCAGTATTTTGAATACGGTGAAGACGATCCGTCGGGCAGAAAGGCTGTGGCGTCTACATCCTTTCTCTTCGTAATGTCCACGGCGATCATAGTATCCATTCCTGTCTTCATCTTTTCGGGGCAGATATCGCAATTGATCACCTCTACCGATAAGTACGTCAACCTTGTACGCATCATGTCGATATCGACCTTATTCGGCGCGATGTCCGTGATACCGCAGACCCTTGCGAGACTCCAGCAGAAATCTCTTCTATATATCTGTATATCGATAACCATGGTGTTGTTGTCGATATGCCTTAACGTCATATTCCTGGTAGTGTTCAAGATGGGCGTTGAGTCGATATTCTACGCGAACCTCATATCGGTATTAGCGGGCACGGCGCTCTTCATCTCGGCCATGTCAGGCAGCTTGATACCGTGGAAATTCTCCCGCAGAGACCTGTCGGCTATGGTGAAGTTCGGCATGATGCTGCTTCCCGCGGCCCTTATGGCATGGGTCATAGACTATAGCGGAAGATACATACTTGAAAAACTGGTGAACCTCCACGATGTTGGCGTCTATTCGCTCGGGAATAAGATATCGCAGGTCATGATGATGGTGGTCAAGGCTTTCATTGCCGCGTGGTTCCCCGTGATATTCTCTATCATCGAAGAGAAGAACTCTATGCAGATATTCGGCAACATGTTCACGTACTGCATCTTCGGTTTTGCGATATTCGCCATGGGCATATCGGTCTTCGGGCGGGAGATCATAAGGATCTTGTGTAAGGGCGATTACCTGGAGGCTTATACCGTAATGCCTTTCATTACCATATCGTACATGCTATTCGGAGCGTATCTATTCTTTGTCTCATTCCTGGTCATGAAGAAGAGGTTCGATACGCAGTGCTTTCTTCTGCTCATCGCCGCAGGCGCCAGCGTGATCCTGAACATCCTGCTCATACCGGTGATGGGTATGATGGGGTGCGCGGTTTCGGCCGTAATAAGCTACGCATTGCTCAGCTTCTCCACCTTTAAATATGTTCGTCTCCACTATCCGATCCCGATAGAGACCGGCAGGATATTGAAGATGGCAGTCCCTATGCTCGTCGTCATATTTATCGGATCCTATATAAAGATCGAACCTATTGTCCTTGCTATTGTCGTAAAGACATTTCTGATCGCGCTTTACGCCGCGGTCCTGTACAAACTCGGTTTCTTCCATAAAGAGGAGATAGCGAAACTGAAGAGCTATTTCAAAAGAGGCCGCGCGAATTTAATAGAGAGGTTTAGCGGTGAGTTATAAAAATATACTGCTCATAAGCCCATTCTACAAGAAGAGCTATTTTTACGGAGGGAAGAGCGCTACGCCTCCTATCGGCCTGGGATGTCTGGCTGAGATGCTCTCCGAGCAGGGTGTGCCGGTGACTGTGGTCGATATGGGTTTGGATCATCCTCTTGAGCATGTCCTGAACACCATTAAAGAGAAGGGGATCGATCTTATAGGCGTATCCCTGATCTCTTATAGCTATCGCGCTATATATGCCATGATAGATCAGATAAAGAAGGCATTTCCCGGTATCCCGATCATCGTCGGCGGCCCTCACATGCTATCCTTTAAAAAGAAAGTGCTCGAGGACTGCTCTTCGATAGATCTTGGAGCGGTCGGGCAGGGAGAAGAGATACTGAGCGATCTGGTAAAAGGCGTTGGATCCTATGACATAAAGGGGCTGATATACAGGAAAGACGGCAAGATAATAGAGAACCCCCCGAGGGAGCCTCTCACGGATCTTAACGTATTGCCGTTCCCGAAATACAGGGCATTCGAAATCGATCAGTACTCCAGGCTTATCCCTATGATGTCTTCGCGCGGATGCCCTTCGCAATGCATTTATTGCCAGAAGACAACAGGAGAGAGGGTCTATTACAGATCTGCGGATAGCGTTGCCTCAGAGATACGGTATTGGTATGACCGCGGCTATAGGCAATTCTCTTTCAACGATGAGAATTTTACGCTCAATGGTAAACGTACTCATGATATATGCGAAAAGATCATAGCCGGAGGGATGAATAACGCGGAATTTTCGGCGCAGGGGGTCAGGGCTGATTGTGTCAATGAGGCGATCCTAAAGCACATGAGGGAGGCAGGTTTTGTCAACCTCTCCTTTGGAGTGGAAGCCGGCAATGACAGGATGCTGAAGGTGCTTAAAAAAGGAGTAAGGCTTGAAGTAATAGACAGGGCGGTAAAGATGGCCCTCGAAATGTCTTTCAGGGTGCAGCTCTATTTCCTTGTAGGGTCTCCTTATGAGACGCTTGAAGATGTCAGGGATTCGTTCAAGTTCGCGTTGAAACACCCCGTCTATAAGGTCATATTCAGCTCGCTCATCCCGTATCCCGGAACGGAATTGTATAGATGGGTAGAAGCGAACGGTAGATTCTACCGTTCGCCGGAAGATTATCTCGATGCCATATGCCCCTGCGAGAACACGCCGTTCTTTGAAGGCCCGGGGATGACATATGCCGAGAAGGTAAGGGCCCTGCGGGAGCGTCACGGCGTCACGAGGAAGATCTTCGTCAACGGCATGAAGAGGCGGATAGAAGAGAAGTATAATGTATCCGCAAACCTTGCTTCGGCGCTGGCATGGTTCTTATCCGTTAAATTCATATATAACCTCGTCATGTTCAGTTCCGAGAACAAGCTCGGTTCGTTCGTAAGAGGTAAACTTAAAAAAGCGCGAGCGGGAAGAGCGGCCAATGTATAGTTCTTACGAAGAGATATATAAGAAAGCAGCCGGTATTAAAAACTGCGAACCCGTCTCCGGAGATTTTGAGATAAAGAAGACCGGTATGGATATACTCTCAAGGTTCATCGATCTTAAGGGGT
>JBAYFK010000071.1:0-7673 GCA_041667225.1 Candidatus Omnitrophota bacterium | reverse complement strand
GCACTCCCGAGACTTTTGCGAAGGGCGTGTTCGGGGTGCAGTTATGAGTCCTCTGTCAGTGTTACGCTTCCGAGAGTAGTAGCCCAAGCAAAAGTTGAGGGAGTGACAGGACCCGTAAAAAATCCGGAGTGACTCCAGGTTACGCGGCTCTGAGGTACTCTTCCATGATCTTTTTGGAGTTTTCGAGTTCTTGAGGGTCTTGGACCGTTATGGGACGGAATTTGAGGATGGCTTTTATGGCAAAGGCTACGGGAGAGTCTTTCAGGGATTCCAATATCTCGTCCGAAAGCGCCTCCCCTGACAACAAACTATAGTAGGATCTTATTGCCTGGTTGTCTCTATTCATGACTGAGCGGGCGAACCCTATGACGCCTTCCAGGTAAAGATAGTTCACTCCCGTAAGCTTTTCATCGAGCAGGACGACGCTCGCTTTAAGACGGGTCTCTTTATCCGAGTCTTTCCACAGATCTTTATTCTCGAACTCTTCCTTAGAAAGTATTATCGAAAGATTCTCCCGCGTAGCTTTTGAGTTCATGGCGCGGTCCCTTATCTCTCCGGGAGGCAATATCTCTATATTCTCCGTATTCAATACGGTCTTAAGCGCTACCAGATCCTCAACATCGAACAAAGTTTCGGAGAGAAGGATCTTTGACCCGGGAGCGACCGACGCGGGAATAGGCATGAGCTTGTGTATAGACCCGAGAAGCCCCATGATCTCCAGGCTAACCCCTTTAGCCATGTCCCGCGCATCTCTTTCACGGCGTTCTTTCACTTCAGCTTCATCAAGACGCGCTACTCTCTCTTCGAATCTTCTTACGTGTTCCCTTAAGATCTTGACCAGCCTGTCATTGTTAACAGCATCTGTGTCCTGGCCCTCTTTTAGGAGCGAACTTATTTTATAGCTGAGCCGGTCGCGGATATCATCCCGCCTCTTTGCATAGAAACCTCTTTCATCCTTGGCCCGGTTCTCTGCATTATTCGACAATCTTTCATCTCTCTGTCCATGGTAGAACTTTCTTGCCGTCACGGAGATCTTCTTTACCAGAACGAAGCGTTTATCGCCGAGAGCCTGCGCCTCTTCCAGGCGGCCGTCGATCATGCCTTCCGGGAATGAGTCGAGGATATACCCGTCCCTTCCCTTAGTTTCCGCCCAATAGTGGCCATTGGCGCCGACTACCTCGGCGTCGATACCCTCCATAAGCAGCCTCCTGCATACTTCGGTGGCGTGCGTCATACAGACCCCGATCTCAAGGCATTCGTCTCTCGATTCGAGCATGATCTGCCTATACAGCTCTGTATTTTCGGCTTCAGCGGCCGCTCTTTCGCTTAAAGGAACGACGGTGGCTACAACGGTATCTCCCTGATGAGCGCGCACGACCAGGTTACCCTCCGGGCCTTCATAAGCGGCGTCGACCGATACGCTTAGGCGCGCATTATACAAGGAAGAATTTTCCATCTTTTCTATGAGCGTGTAACTACGGATATTAGATCTTACGGCTATCGAATCGCTCCCCAGCGGATAGACGCTCACGAGGCCATGCTGCTGCAATGTATCGAGCGCTCCTTCCAGGTCGATCCCCATCCTTATCGTCTCGTCCGCCACAGAGATCGTTACCGTATCGGTCCCTCTCTCGGCAACAGAATAACCGGCAAGCCTGTCTATCAGCTCCAGCATCGCCCTCTCCGTCTCTGAGAGCGAAGAACGGACATCGTCTACATATGTGACCCCGCCGCCGTCCGGCACCGTAACGGTTTCCAGGTCGCCGTCCGGGCTATAATCAAAAACGGTCTCATCCGGATATAACTTCATCGAGCAGAAGTTCTTTTTGGACGCTTTCCCATAGAAGCGTTCGAACGCTTTGGCAAGTTTGATGGCGATGTAATCGCTCTGTTCCCAATAACCATAAGAGGCGTAATCTAACGTCTTTAGCGACCTGATAAAATGGATACCGGCAACCTCAACCTTATTCGACGCCAGATATCTCATCAGCTCTTCTGTCTTTGAGTCGATCTCTTCGATCGAAGCGATGTGGCGCGGCACAGAGGATGAAAAATAGTCCAGGTCGATCGACAGGACAACGGGCCCCTGTGGCGCGGGGAGGCCTTCCAGGGTTCCTCTATATGCGAATACGGGCGAACCGTCTTCTCGCGTCTTTGGATCGACAAAATCCGGACGGACCCAGGATATGCCGGAGCGTTTGTATCGGGCCTTCAGGAGCCTCGCCCAGTTGCCGATCACGAGTTCCTCTCCAGAATCCCACGCATCATGATGCGTATCTAAAGTCCATAGCGTAAAATTCTCCGGAAGATCTCCGGCAGCTACCGCATTATCCGTCCACGTGAAACTGCGTGAATGGTCATTCTCATCCATGACGGAGGGGCCGTTCTCAAAACCTCTTATGCGGCTTTCGTAAAATTCTTTCATCCCGTCCGGGTTGACCCTGCGCGATATCGACCCATCCACGTTATATAATATGTCGGACGTAAGCCCTCTTTGATCCGTGATCGTGACAAAAGATTTAAAGCCTCTTACCCCTACCACAAGGCTTTCCTGTTCTACAAAAAGAGGCCGGTACTTGGACGCGTCTATCTCGAATGATCTTAGGCCGTAAAAGTAATTTTCACGCGCCGGTTCGATATCGCTCGTGACGCGCAGTGTTTGTATAGAATCCTTGTAAAGGGCGGCGGTAAAATGGAGGCCTGTTATATCGGTAACTTCCACAAAAGTCGATCCGTCATCACCTTGTTTGACCGTCACATCCTTTACGTCCTTGCCGCTCATAACGGTCTTCCCGCTGTGATATGTTACTTCGAACGAAGAGACATTGCCTGCGGGACCGCGTTCGATTGAAAACTCAAAATCGCCGGTATCTCCGGCTGCAGTCGGGCCCGCTTCCTCTATAACGGTCCTGGGAAAGGCATCAGGAGCGACCGATTCAAAAGTAGCGGAATCGATGAGGTCCCCTTCCACGAGCGACCGGCTCGCGCCGTCTATTTTATAGCCGCGTATGGGCTGGATAAATTGTTCGGGCCTCACTTCCATATAATAGAACATCTGCGTCAGGAGCGGCGACACAACTACTCCCGGAAGCATATTTCTGGAAACCTCTTCGATTATGGTCGAGAGGTTAAAGTAGTGGCCTTTCAGGATCACAGGCGAACCGTCTTCCCATGTAAGCCCGTCGACTATGAACTCTCCCCTCACTTTAGGATCGCGGTATTTTATGTGTATCTCCTCGCCAGTATCCTCGCGCCTTAAAACGACCGGATACCTCTCTTTATCATCACGAACAGACTGCGCCCGCATCCCTTCAAAAGATATGATCTTGACGGGAACGGCTGCGCGGAAAGCGAAACGGCCATATCCTATGCTTATGGTTTCATGGCGCGTCGAATCCGGAGATGCCGTTTTTACCTCGATACTCTTATCCAGCGCTTCATCAAATTCTACAAAATGCGGGACATGGTGGAGGTAATACCCGGGCAACTGTTTACCCTGGGATGCGATAAAGGTATCCGGGGTCAGCCTCGTCCCGTCCCTTAAAGAGACTATATAGTCGTCATGCCATTCGTAACCGATGAAGTTATCCGGGTTCGCCGCGTCGCGTATCACGAGCCATCTGGCGTCGCTCTTCCTGTCGCGATAAAAGTCGGCGCGGCCGGGGTGAGTCACATAGAATGACGGGAAGAAGAGGTTCCCGCGGAAATTTATATCTTTATCCTTCTGCGCGGTACGATCCCCGTACTCTTTTAAATGCTCCGCTACCGCTTTCTCCCTTTCCGGTGAATATCCCAGCGGTATAGAAAAATGCGTGTCGTAAAAATCACGGAATGCCGGTAGAAGAAAAGGCGAAGCCGATGTCGTCTTCGCGTCTTTTTTAAAGTCCGAACTCACAACGGTACCGTCCGGCCTTATATACGTAAAACGTAATACGCCTTCGGAGTCCAGGTTCTCGATGGTGAGCCTGTTATTCTCATTATCTACGCTTACAAGTTCTATCTTGTTTTGTTCTGATACGGGTTTGGCGTCGGCGACTATCTTCACTTTCTCCGAAAGTAAAGGAGGTATCTGTATCCTGAGGTGCGCAAAAAGGAAATTCTTCCTTATGACGCTCTCCGCTCTTCCGGAGAAACGCGCTATTCCGTAATCTTCCGGTTTTAGTTCATTATCTTCGAACCACTTGTAAAGAATGGCTTCAGGGTTCGGGCTGTTTGAAAGGCTCCCCATGGAACGGGCGGTCTCCGCCACATTGGGGCTGCGGCCCAAGGACGCTGTAAGGCGTTCTACTGTAGCGCGCACTTCTTCGTGACGGGTAGGCTTCCTAAGGCCTGAAACGGGGGCCCTTCCTTCAGAGGTCCTGTCTTTCGTAAGGCGTGCCCTAACCTCCGCGGGGATAAGTTCTTCGAGATTTCCGCGCGCGGCCGATATCACATTATCTTCGGAACCATAAAGAACAAGAAAATCGTTTTTGTTCAGTAATATGAGAGAGGTAGGGAACACGACCGGAAAATTTATCTGCGATTCTCCATGTTCCGTATACGGGTACTTGCCGAACATCTCGCGCGCCTTTGTCACATTGTCGTACGGCTCGTTAGGGCTTAAGACCGGTTCGGGTGATAGATATACTACTTCAAGGTGAGGCTTACCCTGTTCATCGAATACCTTTTTAAAAACTAGGAGCCTCCCTTCGTAAGTACGTCTGGGGTTGGCATCGACCTTGAACGCGTCATCGCCCTTCTCCCCCTTCACAATATGTATGACCGTCACATAACCGTATTCTGTTTCGACTATATTGGTGCCTCCGCCCATTTTAAATTCAAGCTTATCGAAGTCGGGCTCCAGAAAAAGTTCTCTTTCCTGCTCCCAGATACGTCCCGGGTCTTTGCTTCTGAACGAGACCCATATACTTGCCGCCCTGCCTCGTGAAGTATCGCCTTCACTCATAGGAGGCCACGGCCGTCTCAATATAAAATCGTCTCCGGGAACAACATCTTTTTCAGAAACCTCATCGAATACCTGTCCTTTATTTTGCCAGAGATCCTTCCACTCTCTTAGCTGCGCCTCCCTGAATGCCGCCCTGGCAGATTCGCCTTCTATTTTGGAATAACCGCGGCCTGCCGTAGCCAGTTTCATAAAATCGCGAAAGTTCGCGGTCGCGCGGCAGGTGTTAAAAGGATTGGTCCCATCGTAATCGACATAATAAAGATTGATCTCGTTCCCTTCGATGGAGACATGCGGGTCCTCGGCAGAATGAGGAAGGTCGAGCGAAAATATGGGGTAGTCCAGGCGCTCCCAATGGACAAGGTCCTCACTCCACGCCAACCCGAAATGCGATATGCGTCCCTTGCTTAGAGCGCGATAGATCATGTAATAACGGCCTTCGAACTGCCGCGGGATGACGGCGGGATTGAATACGTACCATTCCCATTCGAACTTCACTGCGCCATCCTCAAGGACTTTGCCCCGAGGTTTCATAATAGGATTTTCGGACAGGACTTTAAGGCGGGGCATTACAGCCAGGTTCTCGGCATCAGGCACGGCTGTTATGAGAGAATTATAAAACTCTGCGACGAGCGGATGGGCTTTTAAAGCGCCGATATCCAGCGCGATCTGTCTTACATTACCGCGTCCGGTCTTTACGATCTCGCCTTTAACAAAAAAGCGCTGTGTCATGTAGTGCCACATCCCGGACTTATTGTCGTACAGGAACGGTATGCCTATAAGCGCTTCGAATCCGTCGTCCTTTATAGTCGACGGCAGGACCGTGATACGCAGCCATCTCCTATTATCCTGTGGGCCTGCAAGCAGGATCTCGCTATGGCCGTCGGTAGCGCATAGAACATTATCTGTGGAAGGCAGCCCTGCCAGTAAAAGGTTCGCCTTTATAGAAGGAAGGGCTACGGCTCCGCCAGTTTCAAGCTTCTTCAGTGATGACAATAACTTCTTTTCCTTCTCGGCAAGATAATTGGTAATATCGGCCATGACTTCATCGCTGGGACCGGGATCTACGCTATTTATGCTTCCCGGGAGCGCTTCGGCAGGGCCGGGCAGCATAGCTACCTTGAGAAGCTGCTTATGAAGGCCGTCGTTGATCTCGATGGTACCCAATATCTGGGAACGGTACTTTTCGTGCGTTGCAGCACGAGGGTCAAAATATCTCAGCGCATAGCCCGGGGAAACGGATATCAGCACCTCATTGGGGACTTGTCCGTCGCTTGATATTGCTGTATATGCGATATTGTCTTTAAACCATTTTTCACCGGTATGGCTATCGAGCGCGGTCTTCACATCGCCTATTTGCAGAACATTACGCGCCACACTACCCTGTTCAATAAGGGTTTCTACAGCTTTTGCGTATAATTTATCGATAGACTTTTTTTCGGAAAAGAATGATGTTGGGGCAAGAGTGGAACTCTCTTGATCGTCACTTGAAGGACCTGAAGGTGGATAAGCCCATAAGACATCATGGGCTATAAAAGTTATGATAAATACCATTATCAAAACTCGTGGAAGAATGCCTGTTTTGCTGACTATTTTACTATTCATTCTCACTTTCAGGTTAGCTGAATATTCTTGAGGTTTGTTTTCTTAACATATAGTAAAAAATAATAGGCTAATTGAGATGATATTGTATGATAACCTTATCATATAATATGGGTACTGTCAATATTGGATATTTGACTTTTTTATGTCTTAATCGATATGGGGTATAATGGAGATTTTGCCGGCTAGTTTTGACAGCAGGAATATCTTACATGCTCTTTCAAGAGCCATGGCTCTAAAGAACGCTTCTTTTAAGTCTTTACCAACGACCAGTGCGCCATGGTTCTTAAGAAGAACCCCGTTATGAGAGCGCATAACCTTGCCCACAGCTTCTGCAAGACGGGCGCTTCCGGGAGTAAAAAATCCTATCGAGGGTACATCCGAGCCCATGGCGACCATGAATTCATATGAAACCATCCCTACCTTTGCCCCCATACCGGCAATAACGGTGCCGTATATCGGATGGGTGTGGATGACTGCACCGATATCGGGCCTAGCTTTATAGCAGGCCAGATGCATGGGGAGTTCTATGCTGGATGGCTTACAGCTCTTGCTTATGATTTTGGCGGATCTCAGACTGACCTCATTATAATCACAGCCCATAGACTCTTTAAGAGAGACGCCTCTGGACTTATGATATATGACATCGTCAAGCCGGGCGCTTATATTACCGCCCGTACCTATAACAAGGGAGGCTTCGTATATCTTTTCGCCGTATTTTACGAGCTCCCTCTTAAGATCGTGTATAGCCTTCATGTTTTTCATGGTTTGCTACTTTATCACACCCGTCGGTCTATTGTCAATTTCATTATCATCCCCCTCCTATCGTCCCACCCCGCGTAGGCGTTTACTTTTGGGTGTTTGCTTCCGCTTGCCGCAAATTTAGATTAGGCATCTAAATTTGCTGTTGTAAAATTTACGATGGAAAAGCCTATATCGCCATAGGGTATCGTAAATTTTAAAAGTCGCTTCAGCAAACACCCAAAAGTTCCGCCATCTGAGGAAGCATAGACGATAATGGCTTATATTTAAAGATTTTGTGAGCGGAATTCGAATTTTTTCGGCATACTGGGGTATAGACTATAGGTGTGCAAGGCTTTACGTTGAGCGAATGCAAAAATCCGTACTG
>JBAYFK010000070.1:0-7692 GCA_041667225.1 Candidatus Omnitrophota bacterium | reverse complement strand
TTTACGATACATTGGGGCGATATAGGCTTTTCCATCGTAAATTTTACAACAGCAAATTTAGATGCCTAATCTAAATTTGCGACAAGCGGAAGATGGCCGCAAAAGTAAACGCCTACGCGGGATGAGTGACTGGGCGCATGCTAGAACTTTGCCTTGACGCCGCCGTATGCGGCGAAAGGCAATGTGCTGTAGCCGACAACCTCCTCGTAATGTTTATTCAAGGCGTTATCTATCTTGCCGTATATGGAGATATTCCGCGTCAGATCGTAATTAGCGACCATGCCCACTACCGTATACTCTTTTACCTTATAGCCGCTCGAATCTGCCATCGGGCCGTTATAGCTGACGTTCATATTGAAGCTCAGTTTGTCGGTCATACGGAAAGTCGTCTCTACGAATATCTTCTTATCCGGTCGCCGTAAAAGATCCCGGTCGTCCTGAAAATTCTTCGTCTTTTGAAGGGTAACGCCGGTTCTCACGACAATACGTTCCGTAAGGTCGCATTTAGCCGAGAACTCGACCCCGCGCGCTCTCGCCTTCCCGATATTAGAATACATGTCGGTCACTCCCGTATCCCTGTGATAAAGCGCGTTTATCAGGTTCTTATATATCGTATGGAAATAGGTAATATTGATGAGGGCCTTGCCGTTGAACAAAGGCTGGTCGAGGCCGTACTCATACGAGAAGCTCTTCTCCGGTTCAAGGTTCGGATTACCACCGTTAAATAGATACATCGGATTGGCCGGAGCGAAGAGCTGATAGAGCGTGGGAGCCTTAAAACCGGTCGCTATAGTCCCCCTGATCTTCGTCGCGGTCGGAAGCGCGTATGAAGCATCAATACGGTATGTTGTGAATGTGCCTGCCCTTGAATGATGGCTGACGCGCATACTCTGTGTAGACGTCAACCGGTCTTTGTAGTTGAATCTATTCTCCACATATACGTCATCTTCCCTGTCGAATGCCTTGTCCTGATCCGTTACCCCGAATGAACTGTCGGAATAACTGTCGGAGATCTCCTCGTTATGCTCATACCCTATGACTATCGTGTCAATATCTCCGATATGAAAATTGTTCTGATAATTGAGCGTAAAGTACTTGCCGAAATATTTTTCCCTTAAAAAGTTATTGGCCGGAGGGTCATCATCGATAAACATCCGCATGATCTGGGCCCAACCCATCTTCACTTCATAATCCCATACATCTAAAGGCTTATGCGCTACATACGTCGTTATGAACGTATCCATGTAGCGCGCTTTTGAGTTATCGTCATCACGAAAGGGAAAGCCGCTGTCATACTCATAGTTGGCATCTGTATGCCGCAGCGTCCCGCCCACCGTCAGGTTGTCATTTATATCGTAGTCGGTGCGTACTGCGACCGATGTCCTGTCGTAGGGGTCGTGTTCCTGGTTATTGTTCTTGGCTTCTGCCTGGGATATACCCTTTGTGTCGATACGGGAAGCTGCAATGCTGTAGTGAAATCCCTTGGTCTCGGCGCCGCATTCGAACCGTTCAGTATAAGTGCTGAAAGACCCACCTTCGAACGACGCTTCCATGTATGGCGCCTGGGCCTTTTTGGAGATGATACTTACAACGCCCGACATGGCGTCGGAACCATATAGGGCTGATTGAGCCCCTCTCAAAACCTCAACCCTGTCGACATTGTCGAGCGTTAGATTGGTCAGGTTATACGCGCCGTTATATGTGCTGGGATCATATGCCTTCATACCATCTATCAATATGAGCGTATGATTTGCGTTGCCGCCTCTCATGAAGAGAGATGTGGGCCCCTGAAAAGCGCCCGATTGAACTATGTTCAAACCGGTCTCGTCCTTGATGGCGCTTGATACCGTATTTATCTCTTTCCTGGAAAAATCGCTCTTATCTACAACGGAAACCGATGTGGAGCTCGAGAGAATAGACTCTTCGAACCTTGACGGGGTAACTACGATCCTGTCCAGGCTGGTCGCCCGGTCAGGCCCTGCGCTCTTATCTTCTTCAGCCGATGCATAAATACATAAAAGGCACGATAAAACTATTGTACCAAAAATTATTCTCTTCACTTTTCCTCCGTTCGCGGATACTTCCCATGGCAGATAATCGACCGGACTTGTGCAGGTTCATATATGAACCTGCCATTACCGTTGCGGGGCAGTGCTCCGGATCACACGGAGACTTCCTTTGTCTACCCGGTTAATATTCAACCCCCATCCTTCTCTGAACATTCAGATCATAAGGATGTTTCACTTTTTCCACTTTACTCACCAGATCTGCGGCCTTGATCATATTTTTCGTCGCGCCGCGGCCGGTCAGGACCAGCTCCAGATATTCCGGCTTTACACGTATTATCTCCATCACCTCCCCTTCATCCAGGTAACCGTCACGCACAGATATGTTTATTTCGTCGAGTATAACCATATCGTACTTTTTCCCTAGATATATCTTTTTTATGCACTCAAGGCCTTTGATACATTCCTTGCGCATCTCCGAAGCCTTTATCTTCTTATAGAAATGGGGGTGCTTCTCGGCGAAACCGAGAACGGACACGCCTATCTTCTTCAATATTTTATGCTCCCCGTAATTCCATCTTTCCGGGTCTTTATGGAAATAGATATAGCACACCTTCATGCCATGGCCGCGCGCTCTCACCGCGAGGCCGACAGAGGCCGTCGTCTTACCCTTACCGTCGCCTGTATATATCTGTATCAATCCTGTCTTTTTCATATCTTCTTCCTTTGCCGTTCCTCCTCAGACACCACCAGCACATACGGCTTTGAGGATATTGGGTTCTTCTCCACTACAACAACGGTATTGTAAGCAGTCTCGATGACCGGATATGTCAACACCTCTTCGGGTGTGCCGGTCTTATAGACCTTTCCTTTATTCATGAGTACTATCCTGTGGCAGTATTCACTCGCCAGATTAAGGTCATGCAGGACCACTATGATCGTGATCCCCAGCTCTTTGTTAAGCCTCCTGATGAGGTCGAGGACGACCACCTGATGAGCGATGTCAAGATGAGCGGTAGGCTCGTCGAGAAGGAGCAGCTTCGGCTCCTGAGCCAGCGCCCGCGCAATGACGGCCAGCTGCCTCTCCCCTCCGCTCATTTCGCTCATGGGCCTCTGCCTTAACTTGAGCGTGTCCGTCATCTTCATCGCCTTTTCGGCTATATCTATATCGCGCTCCGTCTCGAGGAATTGAAAATTCCCGAAATAAGGCGCCCTCCCCAAAAGGACGAACTCTTCCACAGTCGCCGATCCGGTATCCGCCCCCTGGGAGACTACGGCCATGCTCCTGGATAATTCTTTGATGCCGATACGCCGTATGTCTTTACCGTTAAACAGTACGGTACCCGTCTTTGGTTTAAGTATGCCCGTTATGGCCCTCAAGAGCGTCGTCTTCCCCGAGCCGTTAGGCCCGATAACTCCGACCATCTCTCCTTTTTCAACCTTAATATTAATATCGCTCAGGCTGAATTGAGCGCCGTAACCGCATGCAAGATCTTTTATCTCTAGCATCATCTTTCCCCTAATACTGTGCGTGTCCTGGTAAGCGCGTAAACGAAAAGGCTGCCTCCCAATATACCGGTAATGACACCCACCGGAAGCTCCAGAGGGCTTATTATAGTCCTGGCCAGCGTATCGCAAAGTATGAGAAATATCCCCCCGGTCAGGAATGAGGCTGCTAGAACTATACGGTGATCGCTGCCGAGCACCATACGGACCAGATGCGGTATGGTAAGCCCGACGAATCCTATTATACCTGCCACTGCGACGCTGGCACCGGTCAATAGCGACGCCAGAAGAAAGAGCGCAAGCTTCGTCCTTTCTACATTCACACCTAAATGCGACGCCTCCTCCTCGCCCAGCGATAAGGCATTCAGGTCCGAGCAGAATATATATGATACGAATAATCCTGCTACGGAGATGAGCGCCGTCAATTTTATCAAGCCCCAGCTCGGTTCTTCAAGTGAACCCATTATCCAGAATACTATGCCATGGATATCTTCAGCGCGGGATACCGCCATTATGAGCATGACGAGAGAAGAGCAGATAAAACTTATCATGACCCCGGTAAGAAGAAGGCTCTGCGTCTTGACCGTTCCTCTCTTACGGCTCAGCGAATATACTAAAGCGATAACTAAGGCGGCGCCTATAAAACCGCATAACGGCAGAGATATCAATCCGGCGCTGTGTCCAAGCCCGAGCACTATGTTCAGGCATACGCCCAGCGCCGCTCCTCCGGATATACCGAGAGTGTACGGCTCAACCAGCGGGTTACGGAACATGCCCTGCGATATGACGCCAGCCAGGCTCAATGCCCCGCCTATAGCAAACCCGAGCAGGATACGCGGCAGACGGATATTGAACAATATGTTGTACTCGGTACTGTTCTTCCCTTCGAAAAATATGGATATGATATTTTTCGCGCTTATCCCCACCGATCCCACAGATAAAGAGAATATGCATACTCCCGCCAAAAGACATCCGAGTATAAGCAGGCAGGCGATCCAGGCTGACAGTCTTTGTCTCATCTTCCGCCTTCTCCCTCTACCGGGTGCAGCATACCGGCAATGTCCTTTAAGGTCTCCACAAAAGTCACCGGGGTAAGGCTGCAGATGTCATATGCGTCGATGACGCGGATATTCTTATTCTTTACGGCCTTCATCTCTTTGAACGATTCCCACTTAGTCTTCTCTTCCTCGCCTGCCAGGCCCATGGTAACGATAACGATATAATCAGGGTCCGCCTCGAGCACCTTCTCCCTGCTATAAGGCATATAAGAAAGTTCTGCGGAGTTTTCAACGATATTCTCTCCCCCGGCCAGTTCTATAAGGTTATTGATGAATGAATCCCGATTTGCCGTGACGAGAGGTTTGGCGCCGACCTGCACAAATACCGGGACCCTGGGCAATTTCTCTATCCTGCTCCTGACGGATTCCGCCTCTTTACGCGCCTGGCGAACGATATCTTCAGCCTCTCCTCTCTTTCCTACGAGATCTCCCAGCTGCAAAAGCTGCTGACATATCTGGATGAAGTCCTTAGCCGGGGCGATAGTTATCACCTTTATTCCCATATCCTTAAGCTTTGTAACGGTCTTGGGATCGGTCAATGTGGTCGCAAGTACCAGGTCCGGCCTCAAGGAGACGACCTTTTCCAAATTCACTTCTACTACCGCCCCCACCTTCTCTTTCTTTACAGCTCGAGACGGCCTCGTACAGTACCGTGTGACGCCTACTATCCTGTCTTCCACGCCTAAAAGATAGAGTTCTTCGGTCGTGGAAGGCCCCAGAGAGATTATCCTTTGGGGGTAGCTTCCCTGAGCGCAGACGGATCCTAAACCGTAAATACCATATAAGTAAATGAATAGAGCTATTACTCCAAGACCTATGATCCTATTCTTTACGGCCATATATCCTCTTATCTTTACTGCCGCTATTGAAAACGATATCCCGCAAAAGGCCCATATCTATATTCTTTCTTACAAGATCGGCAAGTTTATCGATCTGGATATGCTCATCGTACACGGCTCCGGACTTAATGACAGGCCATCCTTTATCTCTCCTTATCCTGTTCAAGAATTGCCTGCGGAACTTATCACTGTCAAAGACGCCGTGTATGTAGGTTCCCCAGCATCTTCCGTCGGCACTTCCGGCGCCGTCCGGCCTCTTCACATCTTTACCCATGAACTCCGTTATCTCAAAAACCGGCCTGGCATCGCCGTTTATCCTGGTACGGCCATGGTGTATCTCATATCCGGTGACCATAATTCCGAAAGCGGCGGACCTGCCCTTAACCTGAGAAAGGACTTTCTCATCCTCTACCTGAGTCATGATCGGCAAAATGCCGAGGCCTCGAGCTTCTTTATTCTTCGACTCGACTCTCCCCCTGTCATATATCTTAGTACCGAGGATCTGATAACCGCCGCAGATACCGACCAGTCTCGTCTTACGGTTCGATCTATATGCCGATGTTATCTTCTCGAACAGTCCGCTCTTTTTGAGATAGCGTACGTCATCTATCGTATTCTTTGTGCCCGGGATGATTATCACGTCCGGGTCTCCAAGCTCATCGCTCTTTTTTACATATCGCAAAGCGACATCGCGCTCCTGTTCCAGGGGGTCAAAATCGCTGAAATTAGACATGTGAGGAAGGCAGATGACCGAGATATTTATCTTATTCCCGGAACTTGCTCCGTTCTTTCTCGATTCGACCGGAAGAGAATCTTCCTCGGATATTTTTATGTCGTTGTAATACGGGACGACTCCCAAGACCTTTATCCCCGTATAATTCTCAAGGAACCTCAAGCCCGGCATGAGGAGCCTCTTGTCTCCGCGGAATTTATTTATTATGAATCCTTTTACAAGCGCCCTCTCACTGCTATCCAATAATTCCAATGTCCCTATGAGCCACGCGAAGACGCCGCCTTTGTCTATATCCCCCACCAGTATGACCGGAGCTTTGGCAAGTTTAGCTATCCGCATATTGACCAGGTCATGGCTCTTCAGATTGACTTCCGCCGGACTTCCCGCCCCTTCGATGACCACTACATCATATTCGCCCTTCAATTTCCTGAACGACTGCTTCACTTTGCCGAATACCGTCCTCTTATAACCTTTATATTCATAGACGGACATATTCTTCACCGGCTTACCGTGCAATATGATCTGGGCTGAAGTATTCGACGTCGGCTTGATCAGGATAGGATTGATATGGATGCTCGGTTTTATCTTGCACGCCATCGCCTGTGTTGCCTGTGCCCTTCCTATCTCTCCGCCCTCGTCGGTGACAAAAGAATTCAGCGCCATATTCTGCGATTTGAAAGGGGCGACGCTGTAACCGTCCTGGAGCATGATCCTGCAAAGTGCGCACGTTATAACACTCTTTCCTACACCGGAACCGGTTCCCTGTACCATGACCGCTTTGGCGTTCTTCATTTTTTTAATAGTGCCCTCAGTGACGATATCAGCTGAACGTTCTCGCTTCTCTTCTTTACAGCGACCCTTATGAAGCGGCCTGACAGGCCGCGGAAATTGCTGCAATCCCTTACGAGTATACCCTTACGAAAAAGCCCTTCGGTCAGATCGCGGGAGGTGACGCCTCTTCTTTCTATCTTTATCAGCATAAAATTCACATCGGACGGCAGCGCCTTCAACCCTTCGGTCGCGGTAAGCTCTCCGGAAAGAAAATCTCTCTCTTTTTTTATCAAGGCCTTCGTTTCGGCTATATATGTCCTATCGTCCAGGATATATCGCGCCGCTCGTTGAGCAAGCGAGTTGACGCTCCAGGGCGCCTGATGACGCTTAAGCATCCGTACCACATCCTTATGAGCGGTCAGGTATCCGGCTCTTAACCCGGGCATTGCAAAGAACTTCGTAAAGGTCCGCAATACTATCACCTTCTTATGCCTGACGGACTTTTCGATCATCGTCAGCCGCTTCTCGTCGCTTGAGAAATCCATGAACGCTTCGTCTACGACCACCGTCTTATTGGGCAGCCTTTCTATACCATCGCTCCTGCCGGCGATCATGCTGCCGGTAGGGTTGTTCGGATTCGAAAAGAAAAAAATATCGGAAACTCCTGTTCGCGTTAGATCAGCCTTGAAGGCGTCCTTCTCAATAAGTTTTAAATAACTCATCCGGCTCTTCACCGACCTTAGGGCCCTTTCGTATTCGGAAAAATCAGGAGCCGTTAC
>JBAYFK010000069.1:0-7772 GCA_041667225.1 Candidatus Omnitrophota bacterium | reverse complement strand
TTAAAGATTTCGTTCGCGTCATGAATTATTTTCGGCGTGTGCTTCGGTTTACGTTTCGCTCATTTGCAAAAAGTCCATCTGACGTAGTCAATAGTACGGATTTTTGCATTCGCTCAACGTAAATCCTTGCACACCTATAGTCTATACCCCAGTATGCCGAAAAAATTCGAATTCCGCTCACAAAATCTTTAAATATTAGGCTATTATCGTCTATACTCCCTCAGATGGCGGAACTTTTGGGTGCTTGCTGAAGCGACTTTTAAAATTTACGATACATTGGGGCGATATAGGCTTTTCCATCGTAAATTTTACAACAGCAAATTTAGATGCCTAATCTAAATTTGCGACAAGCGGAAGCAACACCCAAAAGTAAACGCCAACGCGTTGTCAGCTACATCGACATCGGGTCGACGTCTACAGCGATCAACACTCCGTGCGGCTTGCGATACACAGCCAGAACTTTCTTCATGAGCGCGCACATCTCGAGCCTCTCTTTCGCCTTTAACAATATATTATACCTGAAATAACCGCGCATGCGCGTTATCGGCGCAGGTGACGGGCCGCCCACCATTATCTCGCCGCTCATCTCCCTTATAAGCTGAGCCAATTCAGACGCTGCTTTTGCCGTAAGCTCCTCGTTCCTCGCCCTCACAGTTACTTTGACAAGATTGATGTACGGCGGAAAAAGCAGCTCTTTTCTCGAAATTATCTCTTCCTGATAAAATTTATCGTAATCGTGTTTTGCAGCTGCAAGTATGGAATAATGGCCCGGCACATAAGTCTGCACGATGACCTCTCCGCCATCTTCTCCTCTGCCTGCCCTGCCGCCCATCTGCGTCAGAAGATTGAATGTCCTCTCGCTAGACCTGAAATCAGGTATATTGAGCGTTACATCGGCTGACACAACGCCGACGAGCGTTACCTCGGGGAAATCGTGCCCCTTAGCTATCATCTGCGTACCGACGAGAAGGCTCGTATCTCCCGACCTGAAGTCGCCCAGGATCCTGTCATGCGAACCCGTCTTTGTCGTAGTATCCGAGTCCATCCGGGCTATATGCGTGCTAGGGAAATTCCGGCTGATCTCGGATTCGACCTTCTCGGTACCGAGGCCGAAATAACCAATATAGGAACTCTTGCATTTCGGGCATATATCCGGAGGAGGCAGCTTATAGTCGCAGTAATGGCATATAAGTTTCTTCTCTTCGAAATGATAGACCATGGAAGTGTCGCATCTTCTGCACTTCACCACGTAACCGCATTTTTTGCAATTTATGAATGTCGAAAAACCCCTGCGGTTCAATAGTATCATCACCTGCTTACCGTTCTTGAGCGCCTTGTCTATCGCGTCGAGAAGGACTCTTGAGAAGATGGCGATCTTCCTGCGGGTTTCGAGCTCCATCCTCATGTCGACGATCTTTACCTTAGGAAGTAATCTCTCTTCTATTCGTTTGGTAATGCTGAGCAGTTTATAATCGCCGTGTTTTGCTTTATAATACGATTCGAGTGAAGGAGTTGCTGATCCCAGTATGAGCGGGCAATTGTTGAGTTTAGCCCTCTCCTCCGCTACGTCACGCGCATGATACCTGGGCACATCGTCCTGCTTATATGACGTCTCATGCTCTTCGTCGACTATTATGAGCCCTATATTCTTCATAGGACTGAATATCGCCGAACGCGCGCCGACTACTATTGCGGCGGAGCCGTTCTTGATCTTCTTCCATTCGAGGAACCGCCTTGCCTGAGTCAGCCCTGAGTGCAGGACCGCTACGTGAGCGCCGAAACGTGATACGAACCTCTCTACCGTCTGAGGCGTAAGAGATATTTCCGGGACGAGGACTATCGCCTCTTTGCCCTTCCTCAGCACGAGCTCGATGGCCTGCATATACACTTCCGTCTTGCCGCTGGCCGTTATGCCATGAAGAAGATATGTCTTGAATTCATTCTTCTCGATAGACCCGGCTATCTCTTTTAAGGCCTTCTCCTGCTCTTCCATCAGAACATGAGGATCCGACTTCGGCAGTTCAATAGACTTTGTCTCTGCTTCTTTTATACGCGTCCCGAGCTCTAGCTTGCCTTTCTTTATACCCGCGGGTATCGCAGCCTCTATAGCCTCGCCCCAGGAACAAAAATAATTATCTTTTATCCATCTGGTGAGTTTAAGCATCTCGGGCGAAAGGATAGGATCTTTATCGATCACGGAAAGTATCGCCTTGGCCTCTTTCACTTCGGCGTCTTCGCTCAAGCCCACTACGTAGCCGACCACTCTTCTCGGGCCAAAGGGGATAAAGACCCTCTTACCGACGCCTATTTCATCTGAAAAAGCATCAGGCACTTTATACTGAAAGAGTTTATCTATCGGCAGGGCTACGGCTATATCGGCAAACTTTGGCATATTACCTTTTATCGGCTCTCGAGTTCCTTCATGACCTTCTTCATGTCATTCCACACAAGCCTCTTATCCGCAGGATTACGTAATAAATACGCCGGGTGGTAGGTGGGCATGACCTTTATCCCGTTATACTCATAAAAATTTCCTCTGAGAGAAGATATCGTAGTCTCCGTCTTGAGCAGTGTCTGGCTCGCAAATTTTCCAAGCGTACATATGACCTTCGGGTTTATCAATGTTACCTGCCTCTTTACATTATCCTGGCAGGCTACTATCTCGGTAGGAAGAGGCGCGCGGTTATTCGGCGGCCTGCACTTGAGAATATTGGCTATATATACATCTTCTCTCTTCAGCCCCATGGCCTCAATGATCTTTGTAAGAAGCTGGCCTGCCCGGCCCACAAAAGGCAGCCCCTGGATATCCTCATCCTGCCCCGGAGCTTCGCCTATGAACATCAATTCGGCTTTCGGGCTGCCGCTGCCGAAGACGACCTTCTGTCTCGTCTTATGCAGATCACAATACTTACAAGCAAGGACTTCCGTCTTTAGCGTATCCAGTTCCGCGGTCCTGGCGGCTTTGGGCGCAGGCGCAGGGATACAATAGTCTTCAACGCCGGCAGTCCTCTCGAATTCGATATAATTCTTTACCGAGCTTATAACGTCTTTCAATTCACTATACATCATCACTCCTTGCACAGGCCAATGCCAGACCCGCTATATCGGCTGAAGCATTCGGCGTCCTTATCTTTTTTATTGCTTCTTTCAAACTGTTTATCTTTGCCGGATCCAATATGAGCGCGCTTACAACGCTACTCAACTGGTCAAACTTTTCGATCTTTATGGCAGCGCCGTGCCGGATGAGAAAATCGCTGTTGCGGGTCTCCTGCCCGGGTATCGGGGATATCACGACCATAGGCAGTTCCTTTGTCAGGCTTTCGCTTACTGTTATACCGCCTGGCTTCGAAATGAGGATATCCGCCGCCTCCATATATTCATCTACATTATTTATGAAACCGAGCACCTTCATCCTGACTTTTGATGATGCTCCTAAGGCCTTCATCTTTCCGACCAGTTCATCGTTGTGGCCGCAAACGACTACCATCTGCAGAGGCTTGTCGATGGAGCATATCGCCTTTACGATCTCTTCGATGGGGCCCATGCCGAAACCTCCGCCGACTACCAGTACCGTGAATATACCTTCTTCAAGCTCAAAATCCCGGCGGAGCTTGCCCTTATCGAGTGATTTCGAAAACACGGGCTCGACGGGGATGCCCAAAACTTTTATCCTGGATGGATCCGTCTTATATTTTAAAAGATCATTTTCGGCATCGTGGTTGGAGACCACATACGTATCGATGTACGGCGACACCCACCATGAATGGAGCCTGAAATCGGTTACGACGGTTATAAGCTGTGACCTGATAAGGCCTTTTTTCTTCAGGTCCGCAGCCACTTCGCTGACAAAAAAATGCGTAGCGACTATCACGTCGAACTTTGAGTTTATAAGAAACGCCCTCAGCTGTTTCGAGTTCAGCCAATTATTGAACCTTCTCAATTTGGACACGAAGAGATTGACGAAGAAATTATCCGTAAGGTAATACATGAACCCCCATAAAGTGGAAAGCTTATTAACGGCAGTAAGGTAAAGCTGCAGATATGACCACTTGAAAGACGCGCTCGTATAATCTAGAGCGTCTATGAGGATCGCGCTCACATCTTTCGACTGCGCATCATCGAGCGCCTTCTTTACCGCGAGCGCCGCTTTCTTATGCCCTATCCCCGCTGTCGCATACGCTATCAGGATCGACTTTGCCATCTTCACGAACTCCTTCGTTTTTTGTCCTCTTGAACGCCCTGTCATTCCTTCTCTTGGCCTTGGTCAGCATCCACTTGACCGCCGAGAGAAGGTCGTTAAAAACATAATCAGGCTTTCCCTGCCACTTCTTCACGTCGTCTTTCGTCGCCTTGCCCGACTGGACGAATACGGTCTTCAGGCCCATCCTCTTTCCTGCGATGATGTCCACCTCGCTATCACCGACGAAAAATGTCTCGCGGACACTGATGTTATACTTGTCTATAGCCTTCTCCAGCATGCCGGTCTTCGGCTTCCTGCAGTTACAATTGTCCTCGTTGCGGTGCATGCAGTATATAACCTCTTCTATCCTGGCGCCCTTCTTCCCTATCTCGTCGAGCATCTTCGAGGTGACTCGCATAAGCATCTCTTTGGTAAAATAACCCTTACTGACACCGGCCTGATTTGATATTACTATTACCTTGATGTTATTCCTGTCGAGCAGTTTAAGCGCGTCAATTACCCCGGGAAGTATATGCAGGTCTTTGGGATCGGTAACGTAACTATGTTCGGTCCAACCTCCGGGGTCTTTATTGATCACTCCGTCTCTATCGATGAAAATGGCTCTCATAATTTTACGTCTTCCTTTAGTAGTGTTGCTAGATAATAAACGAGGACTGGCAGAAAATGGATCAAAAACCTGCTCCACGTCTTACTTAAAAAATAGTTGATCTCGACGAGCGATATCATATAAAAAACGCAATATCCGGCCACGGACAAGGCGAGCGATATGAAGATGTATTTTCCCGTACCTTGGAAAAGTTTTTTATAGTTCAGTATCATGATGAACGCGGCCGCGGGAAACAGGATATTCCATTTCTTCGGGCCGAAGAACTGCTTCTGGAATTCATAGAATATAGGAACGATCTTGTAGATCTGCTTCAGCATGTTCGACGGGTTCAGATTCGCAAGCTCGATCTCGCCGTTCACTATGCCGGATGTCTTCTTGATCCACGTCCACGGGAGCATGATGACGAAGATTATCGATAGATAGACTGCGAGCGACCGCACCGTCTTCCAGGAACGGCCTCCCGTGTCCAGCAACGCGAATGCAAATATGACAGCGGTGTTGACGACGCAATACATCATCCCTTCATTTTTCGTCCAGCCTGCAAGTCCGGCCATGACAGCCGACACGACGAGATATTGAGAACGGCTGCGGTCCTCCATCCACCTGAAGAGGAATATGGCGCTTACAAAATAGTAGTACGCCAGCGGCAGGTCCTGATAGGCGTTGGCCGCATATGAATTAAATTGCGGGATACTTGCCAGTAGAAAAGTGAAAAGAAGGGCATACGCGCGGCTCGCGAAGCGCCTGACCGCGAAATAGAGCATGCCCAATATACCTACAAAGAAGAGCGGGAATATCATCTTTACGAGCTGGTCATTGAATGAACCTAAAAAAGTATAGATGAACGTCTCGGCTAAAGGTATGCAAAGCGGATAATCCGGATGCGGATAGAGCGCGGATATACGCGTGAAATAGTCCGATGGTATAGACTGCGCCAGATAGAATATCTTCGCCTTGATAGCATATATAGCCACAGCGTCATACGATTCGATAGGTTTAATGAGCGCCCTGAAGAACGCGTAAGCGACTTCGAGCGATATACCTAATACCAGCAGCTTCTCGATGACCGGGCGATTTTCACCATCTTTTAATCTGTCGCGCACACCCGTCCCGTTGCTCCTCATATTTAAAATGAAGAGCGCTATCCACGGCACCGTTATCGTAAGGATCGTGTACCTGACATTTAAAAAATAGAATAAGAGCATCTGGAGGCTTATCGCTCCGATCCCCAGGCCATAGGCCGTCAATAGCTCTTCGGCGGGCAGAGCGCCTGCTCTTTTGAAAGATACCAGCCGCAGGATATTCCATCCGGCGAAAACGGCAGTTAACAGCGCTATTACGAGCATCACTATTTGCAATTTATTGCGCCCCTCGTTTCTTCATTACACATCTTGCGGAGTCCAGGCTTTCAACAATATCATACCCCTCATATACCACATCGCCCCTGCTGTCATAGATGATCAAAAAATCGGCGTCATCGGTTTCGAAGTGCGGATACAAGTAGTACGCCACCCTTCTCACCTCGATCGAGTCCTTTTCAACGCCTATCAGCTTATATGTAGCATTGGGCGGCATCTTCTTATTCGCTGCTGTAATAAGTTCGTACAGCTTATCGCCCGTCAGATAAGAATGTTTGCCTTCGAGCGACCGAAAGAAAAGCTTTCCGTATTCTTTAGCGGCTCCTTTTATGAACAGCTCCCGCACGCCGAACATTACCCACAGCGCGATCCATACGGCAAATGCTATTTTGAATATCTTATATACCATTTAATCCGCCTTCGCCTTCAACCCATCACTATCCAGTGGAAGAACCTTTTGACCAGAAAGAAAAAATGCCTCATAGACTGAATGGACCTGATCTGATAGAACATTATCCGCGGCCGCAAATAAAACTTTGCGAACGCAAGCCTGTGCAGGCCTTTAAGCTCTTTACGCGTAAGACCCCGGGGGACATACGCGGCATTCATAAAGTAGAACCGCTCCCAATCGACCTCTCCCAACTCTCCTTTTTTCTTCAATTCCAGGTAACTCTCCGATCCCGGGAACGGCAGGTATGTGAAAAAGTTCGCCCTGACGAGCGGAAGCTCCGCTGCAAAGCGTATCGTCTCTTTGATCGTATCTGCCGTCTCTCCGGGAAAACCGAGAATGAAGAAACCGGCCATATCGACGCCCGCGTCCTTTATCATACTCACACTATCTCTGATCTTGGAGATCGTGATCCCTTTCCTCATGCTCTTCAAGACCTTATCGGTGCCGGATTCTATCCCCAGCGAAACGAGATATAATCCCGTCTCTTTCATGAGGGTGAGCAATTCTTTGTCCAGCGTATCCATCCTGACGCCGTTCGGGACCGCCCAGCTCATCTTGAGATCGAGGGCCTTCAAACGCCTTAAGAACTCTTTTGCGTACACGGTGTCCATAGTGAAATTGTCGTCTATTATATGGAATTCCCGTATGCCGAAATCATTCTTGAGGCGCGTTATCTCGCCGAGCACGTGCTCTATGGACCTGCGCCTGATCGACTTCCCCGATACTATGCTGCCTGCGCAGAACGTGCACGGATAGGGACAGCCCCTTGTTACCATTATGGGTGCTATCGGGAAATTTTTAAAGAACGCCCCGTGTTGCGATTCTGGGTAAGTTTCGGGGTGTATGAGGTCCCATGCCGGGGTCCCGAGCGAGTCGAGGTCGTCGACTACCGCCTTTGGATTGACCATTGACTGCCCCGCCTCAAGCCATGCGAGGCCGGGAACGGACTTCATATCTTTATCGCCGGATGATAATTTGTCCAAAAATTCCGGGAGGCCCGTTTCCGCTTCGCCAGCGAATAGATAATCGAGCGAACCTTCAAAAAATTTCAATGTCTCTGCGGGCTCGGCCGATGGGTGCGGTCCGCCGATCACGGTCTTTATACCTTTATTGATGCCTTTCACGACACCGAGAGCGTCTTTTACGAATTTGAGG
>JBAYFK010000068.1:0-7797 GCA_041667225.1 Candidatus Omnitrophota bacterium | reverse complement strand
ATTATAAGTAGCCCCTATCGCCTGCGCGCAATCCTCAATAACAGGTAGGCCATGTTTTTTAGCGATCGCGAGGATGCGGTCCATGTCGGCGCACTGCCCGTACAGATGGACGGGGATTATGGCTTTGGTTTTGGGGGTGATCTTACTCTCTATCAGGGCGGGGTCCATAATATAAGTCTTCATATCTATGTCCACGAATACCGGCTTAGCGCCGAGATTGGAAGCCGCTTCAGCTGTGGCTATAAAAGTGAACGGTACGGTTAGGACCTCGTCTCCGGGACCGACTCCGGCAGCCTTTAGGGCGAGCTGGATAGCATCCGTGCCGGAAGCTACGCCGACGGCGTATTTCGTTCCGCAATAGGCGGCTATCTCTTTTTCGAGCTCCTCCACCTCTTTTCCAAGTATGAAGCTCTGCTCTTCCATGATCATGGAGACGGCTTTATTTACATCACGTTTTATCGTCTTATATTGAGCTTTCAGATCTAACAACGGCTTATCGTACATTTGACTAGCTTTCCTTTCTCTATGGTTATACCGGTGGATACCACAAAATTATATGCTAAATAGTATCATAATATATATGACTATATTGAATGAATATTATAAATTAATGGGACTTGGTTGTCAAGGAGGATGGGGCTCTGGAGGATAAGATGCCTTGCCGGATGAGGAAATCGGACAAAACGTCAGCTTTTACCTTGTTTGCGGCCCCAAGCGAATGGCCGTCCGATCCGGGTACTTCGCTCGGCTTGTAGCTCCAAAATGCGTCATAACTGCTAACCGTTGGAAAATCCTTATTGAAGAGGTGTACGAAGAAATCGTTCATCTCATTATGGACGCCATCGATAAAGACGTCCTTTTCCATGTCGATATCGGGAGAGATATTTATAAAATAGACTATCTTGTACGTACCCTTGGATCCGTACTCCTTGAACATGTCGACAGACTGCCTCAAAGACGCCTCCCCATCCTTCAAATAGGTATAAACCCTGTCCGTTCTCGGAGTTTGCGGCGCTCCCGGCAACCTGTGCTTAAGCTCCAACTTTGAGAGATCTACAGGAGCGACTTCTTTGTCGGGCTTTTTGAGCAGCATCGCCTCTCTTTCGCACTGGTATTGACTCCCGGCCTTCAGATTGGAGATGACATTGTACGCGTACCGCAATTTCGTATATAGGTAGAAATTTTGTTTGAGAAAACGTTTTATATTGTACACAAGTTTGGATGTCTGCTGCTTGGAATGGTAATTCCACGCTATCAGGTCATTCTCGTAAAAACCGACTATTACCAGATCCGGTTTATACTTCGGCCCCAGCTCTTCAAGCGTCCTAAGTGCCAATACGTTGTCATAACCCGGAACACCGAGGTTCCACACCTGCCAGTCGACGCTGCTGTCATGCCTTTCGAGGTCTTTCCTCAATAAATACGGCCAGGTCTCATCAAATTTACAGCCGTGCCCAAAAGTCACGGAATCACCGAGTACGATTATGCGGTACGTGCCGGGTAACTTTACTATGTCGTAGTCCTGATCGTCCCTAAACCCTAGATTGTTGACTTTAAGAGGCTGCCCGGCAAAATATCCCTTGTAATTAGGGGCCAAAGTCTCGATCCTGGTCGGATGCGTCAGTACGAGGCCCGGTGTTCCCTGCTTTTTATCCCAGGTAACACGGACAAATAATTCAAGTATCAGGATAGCTACGATTATAGAGGGAATGGTCAGAAAGCAGATGTTTTTTATGATCTTTTTCACTTAATATGGGACCTGAAAAAGGCTACCGTCCTGGACAGCCCTTCTTCTATGCCAACTTCGGGCGACCACTTCAGCAGTCTTTTAGCTTTTGATATATTAGGGCATCTCACTTTTGGGTCATCGACGGGAAGAGCCTTATGGATGATCTTTACTTTGCAACGCGTTTCTTTCTTTATGATGTTCACGAGGTCCAAAAGCGACATCTCATTAGGATTACCTATATTGACCGGATCATACTCTTTACGCATCAAGAGCCTGTATATGCCTTCGACCAGATCGGATATATAACAGAAACTTCTCGTCTGGCGGCCGGTCCCGTACATGGTTATAGGTTTACCGGAAAGCGCCTGGCAGATAAAGTTCGGTATGGCGCGCCCGTCGTTCTCGCGCATCCGGGGGCCATAGGTATTGAATATCCTGACTATCCTTGTCTCGAGCCCGTGATAGCGGTGGTACGCCATCGTCATCGCCTCGGCAAAACGCTTCGCCTCGTCATAGACGCCTCTCGGGCCTATCGGGTTGACATTCCCCCAATAACCTTCGGGCTGCGGATTGACCAGGGGGTCCCCGTATACTTCGCTCGTCGACGCGAGGAGGAATACCGCCTTCTTTGCCTTAGCTATACCGAGCGCATTGTGTGTGCCGAGAGAACCGACTTTGAGGGTTGGTATAGGGTACTTGAGATAATCCGCAGGACTCGCCGGAGAAGCGAAGTGGAGGATATAATCTATACGCCCCTTGATCGATATATGTTCGGTTATATTCTGTTTGATGAACTTGAAATTCTTGTCTTTAAGGAGGTGCCGGATATTCTCCATCTTACCGGTTATAAGGTTATCGATGCATATTACTTTATACCCCTTACGAATGAAAAGGTCCGATAGATGGGAACCTATGAATCCCGCTCCGCCAGTAATGAGAACTCTCTTCATGATCAATATATCCTGTCGCCTGCATATGTATATATCTGCATATCCCGCATCTTCAAAAGCTCACGCAGTTTCGGATTCCTGAAAAGCATCATAACAATATCACTTTCGGGGACAATGCGGTAAGTGACATTTCTCGAAGCCCCTTCTCCTGTAATATCGACAAGAAAATACATCTCCTCAAGATACGGTATCTTTATAGCCTCCATCTTGAGCTTATTCGTTATCCGGCCCGAAGCAACGCCGGACTTGAACCCCACCCAAAAGACTAAAAATATCGCCGCCAAAACAATTGCCAACTTCCTTATTTTTTCAGCCATATATCACCCATAGTATTAGTGAGATTAAAAGCATCCTCATGAAATCCCTCGAAAACGTTATCGAGTACCCGAATTGTGTTGGTAAAAAAAGCGCTATTATTAAAAATAGAT
Source organism: Candidatus Omnitrophota bacterium (assembly GCA_041667225.1). Classification (GTDB taxonomy): domain Bacteria; phylum Omnitrophota; class Gorgyraeia; order 2-01-FULL-45-10; family 2-01-FULL-45-10; genus JBAYFK01. The sequence goes on along the minus strand of JBAYFK010000068.1, from coordinate 4,690 downwards.
TTGCCGCAACTACACCGAAATGGCGCCGCCCGACCAGGAATAAGAGGTACGTTGCGGCAATACTTAAAACGATATTAAAGAGCCTTACCCATATAGTATTGTAGCCAAAGAGAAAATAGATGCCCCCTACTACATAGGAATAGAGGTTGCCCTCGTTGTTCTTACAGGACGGGAACCGGCCCCCTTCCTTTTCCAGCGTATCGATAAATATGGCCTGGCTCATCCTGTCCGGCGGGACCATATCTCTCGTGAATGTGCCTATACTGTTGCCTTCAAGAAGAAGAGATACATACCTGCCCTTTATCGAGTAAAATTTGCTGTCGGGAAGTAAAAAATCTCTGTCTGTAGCAGACACATAAATGTCATAAGCCGAGGCAAATATCACTCTTAAGAGAAGCGCTACTATGATAGCCTTCTTGTAATCCAGCTTGTAAAGCCACCCAGACTTATCAGAAAATATAGCAATTCGCATGACATCCTGTGCCTTATGAGCGCTTCTATCACCGAACCGTAAAATCCCACATATATAAGGACTAAGAAAAAGACCACGAATATTAACGGAAGCTTTCTGAAATATTTTACCATACCATATAAGAAAAACGGGAACAATAGATATACCAGCACCACCTGAGGGGTAAAGACCGATAAGAAGAGGGGCTGGAACATCGCGTTGAAGAGAGAGTTCGCTATCATGAAGAACGCTATATGGACGGTCACGGGTTTTGTTAATACTTCATCCGTATACCCGCCATCGGGAAGCAGGAAATAGTGCTTTGCATCGACCGCAAGATTGCTTATATGGTAATTGATGAGCGGCTTTAAATTAACGTCAACAACCTTCATGATAATATCGGAAGACGTGAATACCCACCCCGATAAAAACGCTATAATGAATACGAATAATATGATGAGCAGCGATCTTAGCGGCATAGTGTACCGGTTATTTTGCATTCATCCTGTCCTTCAGGAACCAATCGACCGTCTTGCGTAAACCCGGTTCGAACTGGACGAGTTTCTTCATCCGGAGCTTCTTCATCATCTTGCGGGAATCCGCGTATGTCTTCCTGACGTCGCCGGCCCTCTTCGGGGCAAAGACGGGTTTAATATCAGTCTTTAATATCTTATTGACCTCATTGACAATATCAAGCACCGATATACAACTGCCGAGGGCTACGTTGAATACCTCCCCGGAGATACTGGGCGTTACACATGCTCTAAGATTCGCCTCTACCACGTTCGCGACATATGTAAAATCACGGGCCTGCTTTCCATCCCATTCCACTACGGGGGATTCGCCTTTCACCATCTTGAATATGAACATAGGTATGACCGCTGAATACTTAGATTCGGGGTTCTGTCTGGGGCCGAATACATTGAAGTAGCGCAAAGATACGGTTTCAAGACCGAAAGTCTTGGCAAAGGTAACGCAATAATTCTCCGCAGCAAGCTTTGAAACTCCATACGGGGATATCGGGGACGGATAGTCGGCCTCTCTCTGGGGAAACTTCTTCACGTCGCCGTACGCCGAGCTCGATGACGCGTAGACGACCCTCTTCACCTTCGCTTTTTTAGCCGCCATCAGGAGATTGAGGGTGCCCGTTACGTTGATATCGTTAGTCGTGAACGGATCGTCCACAGATTTCGGGACCGATCGCAACGCCGCCTGGTGTATACAATAGTCGACCCCTTTAAGGGCTTTCTCCAAGTCCTTTTTATTTCTTATATCGCCCTTCACAAGAGTGATCTTCTTCATGAACGGAGCGATATTCTCAATTTTGCCTGTAATGAAGCTGTCGAGCACGGTAACTTTTTTACCGCGCTTCACAAGCTCCTCGACGATATTGGAGCCGATAAATCCCGCTCCTCCTGTAACCAGATAATGAGCCATGCGCTACAACCTCACTATATTTTTTCTGTTCTTAATGTTCTTAAGCGTATTTCTCGTATCTACTACCAGCTTTGAATTCTCTGCGATAAGATCATAATCTACGTTCGAATGATCGGTTATTATGACGACGCAATCTGCTTTTTTCAACTCATCTTTAGTCAGTTTTACCGACTTAAGGTCTATGCCGTCCATCTTTAGATACGGCAGGTAAGGATCATAATAAGATACATGTGTGCCTTTTTGCTTAAGCAGCTCTATGATCTCAAGCGCGGGCGACTCACGAAGATCTTTCACATCCTTCTTATAGGCGGCGCCGATAGCGAGTACACGTGAACCGTTAAGCGCTTTTTTCTGGCCGTTAAGGGCGGATGCCACCTTATTTACAACATAATGAGGCATCCGGGAATTGACATTCGACGCAAGATCTATGAAGCGCGCTTCGAACCCGTGGCTGCGCGCTTTCCACGAGAGATATATAGGGTCGACCGGGATACAATGTCCTCCGACGCCGGGTCCCGGGTAAAAAGGCATGAACCCATAGGGTTTTGTTTTGGCCGCGTCGATCACTTCCCAGACATCTATGCCGAGTTTATCGCACATGAGCATAAGTTCGTTCACCATGCCTATGTTAACGATCCTGAACGTATTCTCCAGCAGCTTTACCATCTCGGCGACTTTGCTTGAGGAAACAGGCACTACCTTTTCGATGACCTGGCTATAAAGCAGTGTTGCCAATTCTGTAGACTCGGAAGATATGCCGCCGATTATCTTCGGCGTGTTCTCCGTCTTGTATTTCTTATTGCCCGGATCTATCCTTTCCGGAGAGAATGCGAGATAAAAATCTTTTCCTTCTTTAAGGCCCGTCGATTCCAGTACAGGCAGCATGACCTCTTCGGTCGTCCCCGGATAGGTCGTCGACTCAAGGACCACGATCTGTCCGCGCTTCATGTACTTCTTTATCATCTCGACGGCGGAAACTATATATGAAACATCGGGTTCTTTTGCCTTCGTGATCGGGGTCGGGACGCATATGATCACGGCATCACACTCTTTTATTACGCTGAAATCGGCCGTCACGGTCATGCGCTTACCCTTCTTCACTTCCGCGATATCGGATGTCGGGACATCGAGTATATAAGACTCTCCCTTGTTCAGCCTCTCCACCCTATCTTTGTCAATATCTATGCCATATACCTTGAAACCGTTCTTGGCGAAATTGACCGCCAGAGGCAGCCCTACATAACCGAGACCGATGATCCCGATCTTCGACTTTCTGTCCATTACCCGTTGCTTCAATTCCTTTAACATGCTCTCTCCCGATTTTATCTGTCTTTCAATAAATATCTTTTTAAAGCATTCTTCCAGTTCGGCATACTGCAGCCTGTGAATCTCTCGAATTTTGAATTATCCATCACCGACATCGCCGGACGCTTGGCAGGCCTTGACAGTTCTTTTGAGGATATGGGAATGACTTTTGTCCGGGATGCAGCAACTCTCAATATTTCTTTCGTATATCTATACCAGGAGGTTGCCCCTGAATTTGAGACGTGATATATTCCATAACCCTTAACTTGCGCTCTTGTGTCTTGCGACTTGCGACTTACGACTTGCGTCTCGAATGCTTTATCCAGCAATAAATGAATTGCCTTCGCTAAGTCTTTAGTGTACGTCGGAGAACCCACCTGATCTTCGACCACACGCAGGCAGTCGACCGTACCGGCCTTCTCGATGATAGTATCTACGAAGTTCTTGCCGTGACGCCCATAAAGCCAGCTGGTACGCACTATAAAATGTTTTTTTAGGACCTTCCTTACTGCATCTTCGCCTGCCAGCTTCGACTCGCCGTATACGCTTAAGGGGTGAGTCGAGTCCGTCTCTTTATAAGGCCTCTTCTTCTTTCCGTCGAATACGAAATCAGTGCTTATATAGATGAGGGGCACATCGGATATCTTACAGGCATAAGCAACGTTCTTCGCGCCGGCGCTATTTATAGCGAACGCTTTTTTTCTGTCAAGCTCACACCCGTCGACATTGGTCCACGCAGCGGTATGTATCACTATATCGCACATCGTTTCCCGCACAATACGCGCGATCCCGTGCTTATACGATATATTACATTCATAAAAACAAGCTTGCCTGATCGGACGCTTGCCTGTCAGGCCTGCGCGGTCGGCAATGTCTACGCCGCAGAGCTCGAAATCCTTACCGAGTTCCTGACAAAGATCTATCCCGAGCATCCCGCTCGAGCCGGTTATCAATACTTTATATTTTTTCTGCATTTGACCAGCCGTTTCCACCAGGCCTCATTATCCCTGTACCAATTGACGGTCAGCTCAAGGGCAGACCTGAAGTCATGCCTTGGGTACCATCCCAGAGACCTTATCTTCCTGATGTCGAGCGAATAGCGCCTGTCATGGCCGGGCCTGTCTTTTACGAATTCTATAAAGTTTTTGTTCTTCCCCAATATCTTCAGGAGTGCGGCCGTAAGTTCAAGATTGGTTATCTCCTTGCCGCCGCCTATATTATACGCCTCTCCGGGCTTGCCTTTATGCAATACGACGTCTATCGCTTCACAATTATCGACGACGAATAGCCAGTCTCTCACGTTCTTTCCGTCGCCGTATACAGGCAGCTTCTTACCGTTAAGTACATTAGATATAAAGAGCGGGATGACCTTTTCCGGATACTGGTAAGGACCGAAATTGTTCGAACTGCGGGTCGTTATGACAGGAAGTTTATAAGTGACGAAGTATGACCTGGCCAGAAGATCGCCGGATGCTTTGGACGCGGAATACGGGCTGT
>JBAYFK010000067.1:0-7824 GCA_041667225.1 Candidatus Omnitrophota bacterium | reverse complement strand
TTTACGCTCGAAAGGGGCTTGCGCAGAGTGGCTATGGGCTTCATGGCGCAGCGTATGATGATATCCTCGCCGTTAGACATACCGCCTTCGATGCCTCCCGCATTATTGGTCTTTCTGTAAAAACCTTTCTTTTTATCGTAAAATATCTCGTCGTGAACGGATGACCCCTTCAGCTTTGCAGCATCAAACCCCATACCGATACTGACTCCCTTTATCGCCTGTATCGACATCATACCTGAGGCTATCATTGAATCCAGTTTCCTGTCCCATTGTGTGTAGCTGCCTATACCCGCAGGAACGCCTGTTATAACGACCTCGAAGACGCCGCCCAGCGAATCCCCCGACTCCATCGCCTTACTTATCTCTTTACACATCAGGGCGGATGCCCTGGGGTCGGCGCATCTGACGGGAGAGGTGCCTGACAATGTTAATAGCTGGGTAAACCCCAAGCCTTTGACATTGGATTCTACACCGCCGATCGCCGTTACATGGCTCATGATCTCAATGCCGAATTCATCCAGGAACAATTTGCATATCGCCCCCACACCTACCCGCGCCACGGTCTCGCGCGCGCTGGCGCGCTCAAATACATCTCGGACATCGCTCAAACCATACTTTATGACTCCTGTCAGATCGGCATGCCCTGGACGAGGCTCAAGAACTACGGGCATCCTGTCGATCGAATGGTCGACATTCCTGATCTCTATAGAGATCGGACTGCCTATGCTGACGCCTTTGCGCACTCCCGACAATATCTCCGCCTTGTCGGATTCAAAGGTCATGCGCTTTCCGCGTCCGTAACCGAACATCCTGCGGGACAATTCCCGGTCGATCTTTGCGGTATCGACGGATAGCCCTGCCGGCACTCCATCGAGTATCGCGAGCATGCTTTTTCCGTGAGATTCTCCTCCCGTCAAATATCTAAGCATCAAGATCCTCTCTTTCTATAAAATCAATATATACCGCATGACAAAAATGATATGATCTTTTCACCAAAAAATAACGCTCCCAACGCCCCCACAGAAAGATAAGGGCCGTAAGGTATGGTCTCTTTTCCGTATCTGTACTTCATGATTATACCTACGAACGACCCGAATATAGGCGCCATGAAGAATGTGAGCACTGTGAATTTCCATCCTAAAAATGCGCCTATCATTGCCAGAAGCTTGACATCTCCGCCGCCCATCGCCTCTTTTTTAAAGATCGCTTCACCGGTCAATCCTAAAAGATATATCATCCCGCCTCCCACGACAACCCCGATGAAGGATTGAAAGAGCGCTTGCAACCTGGATCCCTGGTCCATTATCGACGGGAACGCGAAGGAAAGAACGAGCCCCAGCGCTATACCTCCGAGAGATATCTCGTCCGGGATCTCCTGTATCTCAAAATCTACAAATGTCGCGATGACGAGTCCACAAGTAAAGACGGAATATATAAAAAATTCCGGCGTTAGTCCAAACGTAAGGAAAAGGGCCAGGAAGAGCGCTCCCGTAAGAAATTCAACGATTATATAAACCGGCGATATGCCGCTCTTGCACGACCGGCACTTGCCCCTTAAAATTGCGTAGCTAACGAGCGGTATATTGTCATACCACCCGATACTCTTTTTACACGAAGGACAAAATGACCGCGGAGCGACTATGGACGCCCGCTTTGGGAGCCTATAGATACATACATTGAGAAAACTGCCGACAATAGCACCCATCGCAAAGACGAACGCGGCCGTATACCACAGATCGCTTATCATTGTTCGCTCTCCATCCTCTTGATCTCGTCTTTTAAAGTTTTCTTCATCACGTCGACCGGCGCCTTTATCCCCGTCCATGTTTCAAACGCTATCGCACCCTGATACAAGAACATGCCCAGACCCGTAACGGCGTGAAGCTTCATGGAATTAGCTTCTCTCACGAACTCGGTTTTAGGACGGTTATACACGATGTCGTAAACAAATAGGCCCGGATGAAGCATCTCTCTTCCTATGGGTGAGGGGTCTCCTGCATGCATGCCTACCGGAGTCGTATTTATCAATAGCTGCGAACGTTCCACAGCGCCCTTCAGCCCATCCACCGCGACTGAAATGACCCTCTTAACGTCGAAATACCCCGCATAGTGGTCTTTAAGGTCCTCGACCTTCTTATCGTCAATATCAAAGATGGAGATGCTTTTGGGCGTACTCCCGAGATACATAACGATCGCTCTCGCCGCGCCTCCGGCGCCGAGTATACAGATATCTTTTCCTTCAGGCTCAAATCCAAGGTCTTTGACCAAAGAGCGGTAAAACCCGGGGCCGTCCGTATTAAGCCCTCTCAAGACACCATCTTCAACTTTTACAGTATTAACAGCTCCGAGCTTCCTGGCGCTCTCATCGAGCGAGCCGTTCTTCTCGATATATTCTTTGGCATTTATCTTATGCGGTATCGTTACATTCACTCCGCTGATATCGGACGAAGCCAGGCCGCCGAGAAAACCTTCCAGCTTTTCAGGCGGAACATCAAATAGGGTATACTCCGCATCCAGACCCATCGTCTTGAATGCGGCGTTCTGCATCGCAGGTGACAGCGAATGTTTTACCGGATGCCCCACTAAGCCATATATCTTCTTTGCCATAATTTAATCCAGTTAAAAATCCGTTGAATCATGCTCGGACCCAACGGATTTCTAGATGATCTCGCCTAAAGACTCCTTGAAGGTTCATTTCTTTTTATATACAAGCTTGTTCACGGCGTTGATATAAGCTTTTATGCTCGCTTCAACGATATCCGTACTTGCGCCTCTCCCGGAAATAACCCTCCCCTTAGACTCTAACTTTACCGTCACTTCCCCGATAGCGTCCTTACCGCTCGTTACGGACCTTATCTGGTAATCCAGCAACTTCCCTCCTACGGCAGTTATCTTGTCTATGGCTTTATAGCAGGCGTCTACCGGGCCGTCGCCGCTCGATGTGCTTTCCAGTATCTTCTTATGATACTTGAGTTTGATATTGGCCTGAGGTTTTATCTCATCACCGCTCGATATGCGAAAATGGACCAGCTGGAACTCTTCGGGTACTTTGCTGATCTCTTCATTGACTATCGCCTCCAGGTCTTCGTCGTATATCTCCTTCTTCTTATCTGCGAGTTCTTTAAAACGGTCGAAGGCCTTGACCAGGCGGGCGTCCTCAAGGATATAGCCCAGTTTCTCCAGCCTCTCTTTGAGAGCATGCTTGCCCGAATGCTTTCCCAATACAAGCTTCGACTCGGCAAAGCCGACGTCTTCCGGCTTCATCACTTCATAAGTAGTCCGCTCTTTTAGAATGCCGTCCTGATGTATCCCGGACTCATGGGCAAATGCGTTGCGGCCCACGATAGCCTTGTTAGGCTGTACGATCATTCCCGTCAATTTCGAAACGAGGCGGCTCGTCTTATAGAGCTCCTTCGTATTTATCCCGCACGAAACATCTTTAAAAATATCGCTCCTCGTCCTTATCGCCATCACGATCTCTTCGAGGGACGCATTTCCGGCGCGCTCACCGAGCCCGTTTATCGTACACTCTACCTGTCCGGCGCCGTTCAATACCGCTGCCAGAGAGTTCGCAACGCCAAGGCCCAAGTCGTTATGGCAGTGTACGCTTATTACCGCATTATCGACGTTAGGCACATTTTCCCTGATACCCCTTATCAACTCGCCGAATTCCTGCGGCGTGGTATAACCAACCGTATCCGGGATATTCACCGTTGTCGCTCCGGCGCTTATAACGGATTCGACCACTTTGTAAAGGAATTCCCGTTCGGTGCGCGAAGCGTCCTCCGGAGAGAACTCTATATCGCTGCATTTAGATTTCGCATATTTGACGGCACTTACAGCGAGCTTCAAGATCTCGTCCTCAGCTTTTTTAAGCTTGTACTTCATGTGGATCTTGGACGTCGCGAGAAAGACGTGTATCCTCGGCCTCGATGAATATTTCACCGAATTATATGCCGCATCGATATCCTTTTCGATCGACCGGGCAAGGCCGCATATAGCAGGCCCTTTGATCTCTTTGGCGGCAGCCTTCACCGCCTCGAAATCCCCGGGGCTCGATATAGGGAATCCTGCCTCGATAACGTCAACCCCCAGGACGGCAAGCTGTCTGGCGATCTCAAGTTTCTCATTTATATTGAGACTTGCTCCGGGAGACTGCTCTCCGTCCCTCAATGTCGTATCAAATATTATTATCTTTTTCATCTTTTCCATTCTGAAACTCTCTCGCCCTTTACTTCATCCAGGGCATCATGTTCCTCAGGTCCCTTCCAACCTTCTCAATAGGATGGGCCGCTTCTTTTTCGAGACAGCTCTTGAAGTTCGTCCTGCCAGTCTCATTCTCCTTGATCCACTCTCTGGCGAACCTGCCGGAGACTATCTCTTTAAGCATCTTCTTCATCTCTTTACGGGTTCTTTCGGTGATGATCCTCTTGCCTCTTGTAAGATCGCCGTAGCACGCGGTATTTGAAACGCAGTGCCTCATACCATTTATACCTTTTTCCTGAATTAGGTCGGTGATGAGCTTAAGCTCGTGCAGCACTTCGAAATACGCTATCTCAGGCTGATACCCGGCCTCGACCAGCGTATCGAAACCCGCTTTGATCAACTCGGAAGCTCCGCCGCAAAGGACAGCCTGCTCTCCGAAAAGATCCGTCTCAGTCTCTTCCTGGAACGTCGTCTCGATGACGCCTGCCCTTGTGCCGCCTATGCCCTTGGCATAAGCAAGAGCTGTCTTCATCGCGTTGCCGGTAGCATCCTGATATATCGCCACCAGACACGGAACACCCTTACCCTCTTCATACATCCTCCTGACGAGCGCTCCCGGGCCTTTCGGCGCTATCATGAATACATCGATATTCTTCGACGGCTTTATCTGTTTGAACCTGATATTGAAACCGTGTGAGAATAGGAGCGCTTTACCCTTCTTCATATTCTTCGCGATCAATTCTTTGTACACCTTAGCCTGAACATGGTCTTCGGTAAGTATCTGGACTATGTCTGCCTGAGCTGAAGCGACATCGGCGGAAACGGGATTAAAACCGTCCTTCTTGGCCTGCTCAAAATTCACGGTGCCGGGGAGCTCGCTCACGATAACGTCGAGTCCTGAATCGCGGAGGTTCAAGCTCTGGCTGCGCCCCTGGATGCCGTAACCTATAACTGCGATCTTCTTACCCTTTAGAATACTTAGATCTGCGTCCTTGTCATAATATATCTTTGCCATCTTCCTAACTGCTCCTTTCGTTACTACTCGTTAACTTCCGGTTTACCTTTTTCTATAATAACACTCTTATCCTCGACACCCATCGCTATTCTTCCCGTCCTGACCACTTCGATGATGCCGAACGGCCTGAGAAGCTCGAGCATCGCCCTTATGGCGTTTTGGTCTGCCGCTGCCTGGACGCTTATAGTCTTGGCCCCGGCATTCACTACCTTGGCCTCTACCGAATCGACAGCCTCAAGGATCTCTTTTCTGGTCTTGGGCGTGACCGCTACCTTGACAAGGATCAACTCCCTGTCAATGAACTCGCCCTCTTTAAAATCGACGACTTTGATGATGTCGATCAATTTATTGAGCTGCTTTTTGATCTGCTGCAGCGTCTTCTCATCGCCCTCCGATACGATCGTCATGCGGGAAACGCTAGGGTCCTCGGTCTCTCCGACAGCAAGCGAATTGATGTTAAAACCCCTCGCGCTGAAGAGCCCCGATATGCGGGCAAGTACGCCGAACTTGTTCTCAACCAGGACCGATATGGTATGCTTCATGCCAGTCCTCCTTCGATCATTTTGTTAATAGCCTGACCGGCCGGAACCATAGGAAATACGTTCTCTTCCTGCTCCACGTGGAAATCAAGAACAACTACATTATCTATGGATATGGCCTTCTCTATAGCGCCGCGCACATCTTCTTTTCTGACGATCCTCATGCCGACTGCGCCATAACTCTCCGCAAGTTTCACGAAGTCCGGGCACCCACCGGCCAAACTTGTATAAGAATAGCGCTTCTTGTAGAAGAGCTCCTGCCACTGCCTCACCATGCCCAGATAGCAATTATTCAGTATGACTATCTTGACCGGGAGCTTATTTATAACCGCGGTAGCAAGCTCCTGTATGTTCATCTGGATAGAACCGTCTCCGGCAATATCGATGACCAGGCTGTCGGGTTTACCATACTGCGCGCCTATTGCGGCAGGAAAACCGTAGCCCATAGTACCCAAACCGCCGCTCGAAATGATCGTGCGGGGCTTGGTATACTTTATGTACTGGGCGGCCCACATCTGATGCTGGCCCACCTCGGTGCATATTATAGCTTTTCCTTTAGTGACCTCATCTATCTGTTCAAGCACGTATTGAGGACGCAACTTATCGTCCTGTTTATATTTAAGCGGAAAATCTGTCTTCCACTTCTCTATCTTCTTTAACCAGTCCTTTGTATCCGGTTTTTTAACGTCCTTGTTGATCTTCGAAAGGATGTTCTTCGCGTCTCCAACGATCGGGATATCCACATCGACGCTCTTCGAAACGCTCGCAGGATCGATGTCTATATGGATGACCTTAGCGTGAGGAGCGAACTCGTCGACCTTTCCCGTTACCCTGTCATCAAACCTTGCGCCGACCGCAATGATGAGATCTGATTCCATTATGGAATGGTTCGCATAGGCCGTACCGTGCATACCAAGCATGCCCAGGGCAAGCTTATGCGTCATCGGGAACGCGCCCAACCCCAGAAGGGTCATAGTGACGGGTATTTCATTCTTGACCGCAAGCTCTTTCAGCTCTTCAGACGCATCGGAAGATATTACCCCGCCCCCGACATACAAAACGGGCCTCTTCGACTGTTCGATCGCCTTGACCGCGCGCTTGATCTGTCCCGGATGTCCTGCATATGTCGGATTGTACCCGCGCATAGAGATCGTTTCAGGATAATGGAATTCCGTCTCCTGCATCTGGATATCGCTTGGAATATCTATTAGAACTGGTCCCGGCCTGCCGGTTCTCGCAATATGAAAAGCTTCTTTAATGGTAGCTGCCAGATCTTTGACATCCTCTATGAGATAGTTATGCTTCGTGATGGGCCTGGTGATGCCGGTTATGTCGGCTTCCTGGAAAGCGTCATTTCCTATTAAAAAAGATTTGACCTGCCCCGTTATCGCTACCATCGGGATAGAATCCATATACGCGGTGGCTATACCCGTCACGAGATTCGTCGCGCCCGGCCCTGAAGTGGCGAGGCAGACACCCACCTTGCCCGTAGCCCTGGCGTAACCATCGGCTGAATGCGCCGCGCCCTGTTCGTGACGTGTCAATATAAGCTTTATGGGAGAGTCATATAACTGGTCGAATATGGGCAGGACCTGTCCGCCCGGATATCCGAAGATGACCTCAACGCCTTCTTTCCTTAGGCTTTCTAATAATATTTTCGCGCCCGGCATCTTCATGGTTTTAATATTGCCCCTTCCGACCCGGACGACACCATCTTCGCATATCTGGCTAGATACCCTTCGGTCTCTTTTGATCCCGGTTCTTTCCACGCAGCCAGACGGGACTTTATCTCTTCGTCCGTCAGGCTCACTTCCAGCTTCCTCGCAGGTATGTCTATAATGATCTCGTCTCCGTCTTGCAATATGGCGATAGGGCCTCCGGCCTGCGCCTCAGGTGAAACATGCCCTATGCAGGGCCCTTGAGTGCCGCCCGAGAACCTTCCGTCAGTTATGAGCGCAACATCATCGGCAAGCCCCATACCGACTATCGCCGATGTGGGTGAAAGCATCTCCCTCATACCGGGACCGCCTTTAGGGCCTTCGTAACGGATAACAACGCAATCGC
>JBAYFK010000066.1:0-7843 GCA_041667225.1 Candidatus Omnitrophota bacterium | reverse complement strand
CTGCATCAACCCGTGGCATTCCGATGCCCTGTCACCGGGCTTAACATCATCAAGATGACGGGACCATAAACAATGAGTGCAATGGTCCCTGAATCCGCCCTTTAACGGAAGTACGACTTTTCTGCAATTCCCGCAGAGAAAACCCGCTTCTGAGATCGCAGGGTTGCGATGCTTCTTATTCGACCGTATAGCTCCTGACAGGACCGAAAGCTCTTCCGTTGTCATATCAATGACTTCGCCCTTCTCATCCCCGATGATCACAACATCATCATCCGTTTCGTTCAAACCGGGCGGATACAAGCGTATGCTAATGCCGCTATGCAGCAGGCTATCCAGATAGACCGCAGCCTGGAACGCATTTATCACATCAGGACCCCAAACACGCATCGCTATGAGCCTGGACAAGATGGGCGCGATCGAGATCGATGCCGCTTCAACCGAGCCGCCTGACATTACCGAGTACAGCCTCTTCTCCAGTCCTGCCATTTCTCCGGAGAGAAGATCGAAGTACCGGCAATCTATCTCTTTGTCGTTCCTGTAATTCGGCATTATGGAGATATACGAAATATTTTTCCCTTTGAAAAGTTCCGAGAGGTTGTCCGTGTGAAAACCGCCCGTGACAAGAAGGGCCGTCTTATTCTTCCCTTCCGTGTACCGGATATTCTTTATGAACGCCTGGTCGCGCTTAAGCGAACACTCATAAAACTTCGCCATATCATCCCTGAACAGATCCAGAACTTTTATGGAATCTCCGAGCAATATGGTTTTTTTGATTCGCACTGACCTTTTTCCGATAAAAGAGATATATCTGCTCATCCTGAATGAATCTTCATTTTTCCTGTAGTACTTAAAATCTTCTTTAGTCAGAGAAATGTTGAAGAGGTTCTTAGTTATGGAAAGGTTTTTGCTAAGGAGATCGAGTTCCCGCTCGTCATCGTTCTTGTACATCAACCCTTTAAGTTTGACCTCAAGAGCGTCCATCTCTTCTATGACCTTTACCTTATCCGCCTGTCCGTATAGAGATATGTATGTGATATACTTCTGCAATTCACCATATGGAGACATGTCGACATTTACAGATCCCGCCTTTTTCACCAGATAGGAATAGAACGCCTCCCATGATATCTTTTCCGTTTTGAATTCCAGGGTCTTAAGGATCAATTCTTCCGTTTCGGAATTGGAGAGCGTTCTTTGGAGAAGCCCTACAAGAACATCCCTTTCATTATTCGCCCGGTCAAAGTCGACCTTCTCTTCTTCAGCCAGAGATGCCCTGAGCAGGTAAATATTCCTGAACTCTTTAATATCGACGCCCTGCGACTTCGCCGCATCCAAAAGATACGATAAATAATCTTTAAGATCGAGCGAGCCTGCTTTATATTGCGTATATCTGCCATCAAGCTCCAGCAGCTTTTCGGAGAATATGTTCATCTTAAGCGAGTTTAGGGCTAGGTTCAGATCATTAAGATGGGCGTCGACAACGCTCTTATGTTTTAAGAAGGCGCGGTAAATATTAAGGTTTTCGACATAGAGGTCAGCATCCTCAACACCCCACAGGGTAGCTTTTTCAGGATTATTAATGACAAAGTATTCGGCGCCGCTGACCAGGCCTTCTTTCAGGAAGTCATCCGACACCGCCGCGCGTATCTTCTTATCACGTATCCTTGTAAAGATCGAGAGGTCATAATCTTTCGCGCCTCCTTCGAGGTTTATAGCCGAAATATCATAATGCCGCGTAAGATGATCGATTATCCTGGAGATCGCAGCTTGAGCGGCATAGTTGCAATGCGCATCCTGAATATGTAATACAACGGTATCGGGATCGCCCTTTTCGCGAATTTTAATGCGGCCAAGATATAAAGGCAGAGTGAAGGTATCGACATTAAGTTTATTTAAGGCCGGCGAGGCTGAAGGATTGACCGTAGATATTTTAGAAGCCCAGGCAAGGTCGTATGCAACAACATTAAATAAAAAAGCCACTAAGGTAACAAGACAGGACATTACCTTTAATGGCTTAAAATGCAAATGTTTTAACACTGACCCACCCGAGCTCACGTCTGACCTCATCTTGGGATTAAATTTGTACTAACTTTTGGTTTAATTAATTCATAATATAGTATATCCCATATTAAGTGCTATACAAGCCACATAAACTACATTTTTTATGGCTTAACAAGGTTCATCGCTCCGGCAGGTCTTCTATGGATTAAATGTAGATAAAAAAATGGAGCGGGCGAACGGGATCGAACCGTCGTAGCTAGCTTGGAAGGCTAGCGCTCTACCATTGAGCTACGCCCGCTTAAAGAAAGCTGCAGAGCCATAATATTATCATTTTTCATGCGGACGGTCAACCGGAAAAAACGAAAAGATGCATCTCGGGGGCTATGCCTGTCTCTCTATCTCTTTGGTCTGGAGGTTGAATATTCTTTCGAACTCGCCTATATCGAGCTTCTTTGCGTTGGGTATTATCCTGTAAATAGCGACTCCTAATGAGCGCGATATTTCAGCGTCCAATTCTATTGTCAATATACCTTTAAGTTGCGCATTTATCTCAGCTATACCCATAAATCCGGTAAGCTTCCTTACAAGCGCCGTGATAGTCTCCGGCAGCATTATGTCCATGCATGATTCTTTGATCATTTCCTTATCCACATACGCCAGGAATGCATGGTCGCTGCGCAGATCCTTCAGATCGGCTGAAACTATCGTCTTTTCGGTCGCGAGTATAGCTACATCAATATTGTCGTCGGAGACCTTCAGCTTTCTCTTCGCTTCGGCGACGCGCTCAGCAAGCCCCCGCGATGAATTCGCAACTACTATCTCGATATCTTCTACGACGCCTTCCGGCTTCATACTGTTGACAAGGTGCTGAAGAGCAAGCATAAAGTCGCTTGCTTTAGCATCGTATCCTGAATCACCCCATGCGGTCACTTCGACAGCGATGATCTTTGCCCTACGTCCTTTCTTGCCGGCGACATTCCATATCTTTATAGCGTCCGCGACCTCGCCGCCACGTCTTCTTTGGCGTTCCTCAAATTCCGTCTCAGCCCTGCCCTGCCTGGAGACCTGTTCCCTAACCTGTTTTACGGATCTATCCATAAAATTACGGGTGGCCAAATTTATCCCATCCAAAGCTTCCCGGAGTTCGGGTTGAGGTATCTGGGAGTCATTGCGCTCCATCAAATTTTTAACGGTCTGTCTTACGAGCGCTAAAACTTCTACTTGCGGAGGCACTTCCGCCATCGAATCTTTCCATCCCAGAGCTTCAAGTTCACTCCATCCCGATTCTTTTAAGATAGCCGCGACCTCATCCCGCAAACCGGCTATGGACCTCTCTGCGACTTCGGCGATCAGCTTATCGTTTGGTATAAAGATGTCCTCTAGGGTAAAGTACTTTCCATTAGGAAGCGCATACGATACCGTCAGAGCCTCCGCCTTCCCGCTTCGGGCTAAAGGCGCAGGAGGACGCGGCAGGACGTATGGGTTAACGCTGACATTAAAACCCTTTTCCGTAAAATCTGTGATCATGCGTACGCTATCCATGAGCTGCGCTTGAGTGATAGTAGGATAATATAAAATGAATGTAGTCCTGACATAAGGGATACCGGTCCTCATCGCCAATGCGGGAACCCTGACCAGATCTGTCGGGTCATCGTCGGATTTCAATTTTCTCATATCCCTAAGCAGTTCGACAGACGCTACCTCCTCACCGAAAGTTATGGTCTCTACATTCAGCTTGTTCTTAAGCATCTTCAAATATTCTTCGTCCTTACAACTTGATACAAAGGCATAGGCAAGGAATTTTATACCTTTCTCCTTAAGCCCTTCCCTTTCGAAGCAATCTGCAAACCGCTCTATCCAATCCCTATCAGACAACATGTCACCATCCGTCATGTTAAAAAGCTTAACTTCCGGATATATCTCGATGATCCTCTTCATCAGGTCCACGACCGCTTCCGGAGAGACCCGGAGGGACGCTTCACCCCCCAGATAATAGTGGCAGAATTCACATCCGCGCATACATACGTCCGGGTATCCGGTAAAGAGCAGTATGGAAGGTTGCGCAAACGGCTTAGTTTCCGGATGCAGGTTGCCTTTCGGGAGATCTTTCCAACACTGCCTGAGATCGACTTTCCTGAAGTCTGCGACGGCGAATGACGTTTCCAGCTGCATGCCCGACAACGATTTTCTTCTCTTTAAGGCCTGGGGCTTGACGGAGCTATCGGTATAAACATTGGCGATGCCGCGCAGCGACTCAAGCGATCTTGTCCGGTCAAAATTCGGATTACAGGCGATATTGACCAGGTCCGTTTCTGAAAGTCCGCGGAATACAGCCTTGATCGGCGTAACTTCCAGCAATTCCTGCGCCCGAAAAGATGCGCTTCTTCCTCCGGCCATCAAGACCGGCGGACGTTCTCCGTCTGAAAATTTATCTTTGATCGTTTCATCGATCATAAAAATAGTGTCGAGGTCCGCCTGAGTGATGGGTCCGTTAAGACGCAGAGTGATCACCGATGTCCTGTCATCGATGGAATCCTTTAACCTTTCAACCTCTTTATCGCCGAAAGATAAGTCGAAGACTTCAGCCTGCAACCCGAATATATCAAGGTAACTCGCCGCTATGATCTGACTCGTCTGCTGGAACTTGAAATATCCTGCGCCGATATAATGACCGTATTTGTCATCTTTAGCGGTCGGCCTTACGGGAGAGACAAAGAATATTTTGGGCGCATTGAGCAGCTGTTTCTTCTTAATGTCGCGGATACTACCATCTTCGACAAGACTGTGATAGATCGCAGCTCCTACATACCCATACATCCAGCCGTTCTCCTTCGTTACATCTAAGATCTTCTGCTTAGCGGATCCTGAAAGCGATATGGAGCTATCAAGAAATTCATTCCTGCCCCTCGCAAGCAATTTAAGGAATATATACCGTACCTGAACGTCGGATCGCGCCATTCCGTTCTTTTTTACGAGTAGATCAACGCTAAAGAAGAGGTCTCTGGCCTCATCCATAGGAAGAGCCTCTAGATATTCGTTAAGTCCGGAGAATTCTATAGGCGTTTCAAGATCACCTTCGTGCATCTGAGCCGCTATCTTTGCCTGAACTGTATCTATCGGCTTAAATGATACGGAATATATGTTACTGAACGCCTTTCTCATGACGGGATAATTGACGGAAAAGGATGAGTTGATGAGGAATACGTCTGATGGCTCCGGGACAACCTGCTCGAAAAGATATCCGTCATGCCTGACCCACACCTTGCTGTCCTTTTTTACCAGTATCCCCTCGATTTTTTTTCGATCCCCGTAGGAAAGCAAAGCAAATCCCCGCTTAGGCGCCGCTGAAGCGATCTTTCTCTGCATTGGGATAAGCGCAGTATCTCCGTTATGCAATCTTTCCATGGCGCCCGCAAAGGCGTTAAAATCTACATGAGAGAACGGATAATCCAGGTTGATATTGCGTTCGATCTTATCGAGCAGCCATCGCTGCGTACTTATGACATGGCACACGCCGGAGAGGCCTCGTGCGACCGATTTTCTGCTATTGGAAGAAGACCCTGATATTGCCGCCAGCATGGGCCTTGTGTGTTCTTCAGATTTCCAGGCGGAGATCTTTTCGGACAACTCGCTAATTACCTGATCGGGATCCGCCGTCTTCAATTGATCTGCTTCTCCGGACGCAGCAGAAGGTTCATAGCCGAATTTTACAATGTCCCACTTCCTCTTTATTTCCGCCGGAGTGAACTGGCGGAAGAGGTCAGTAATAACATCGGCATATTCGGCTGCCGTCGTTTCGACAGCTACTGCGGATGCAGCCTTATCAGGAAGTTCCCTCTGTATGCGGTTCGCGAGATTCGCTATCATCACCTGCTTGGAGCCATCCTGGAACATCTCTTTTACCAGCGGGACGCGCAGGACCTCGCGCTCTTTTCCATTATCATCCGTATATATTATAAGGTAGTGCTGATTGCCGGATCCCCTTGATCGAGCCAGAACATTGGCCTTTTCCCAAAAAATATCCCAGCTGGCCGACTGAGGATATCCGTCGGATATAGCTTTGCTCAAAGGCCCTCTTAGCGTCGCTTCGTCACGCGCATTAATGATCGAAGGTACGATCCCTGCCTTACGTTTGATCCAAAAATGTCCTATCGACATGAGGTCCAGTCCGTCACCGTAGAAGAAAGTATTGAGCGCATCTTCGGGAGTCTCAACGATCGGGCCGACACGGTTAAATGATGTATTGAGGACGCCGGGCACGCCTGAAAGGCGCCCCATTTCGTCAAGGAGCGACCAGTATAAAAGATTTGCGTCACGCGAAACCGTTTGCGGACGGGTGGTTCCGTCTGCGGGATGAGCTCCTGCCTTGATAACATCTTTCTTCTCGCTGCGCACAGGAAAAGCTATCGTCATGAACGGAGAGGTCTTCACCCCGTCAAGGAACTCTGCGGCCCTCTCTTCCTGTATAGACATAGCCGACGGACGCCAGAGTTCTCGGCCTTTGATCCGGTTGACCTTAAGGTTCCCTTGCGGATCGTCCAGCCGGTTCAAGATGCTCCTGTTGCCGAGCGCGCGCGGGCCTAGCTCACTGCCGCCCTGGAACCAGGCAACCGTCTTATCATCCATGACAGCGCCTGCAACCCTATCCACTATATCCCTGTCGCTTGTCAAAACTTCGTAATCTTTTCCCTCTACCAGTCCAAATCGCGTGAGCGCCATCCTGATCTCTTCGTCTGAATACTCTCGGCCCAAAGAGATCCTGCTGAGTTGATGCTTTACATCCTGATCATATTCTTCATCTGCGACTGAAAGAGCCGCTCCGATAGGCGCGCCGTCATCTGCCGGATACGCGGGTACAAAGATCTTATCCGCTTCGATAACGCCTTTTTCGATCAATTTACCGTTCGTCATTATATTCAGCGCGATGCCTCCGGCTAAGGCGAGATGTTTTACACCCTTTGTCGCTGGATGTTCCGTGAGATAGAATACTGTCATTTCGGTGATAACCTGCTCTATTCTCTCCTGCAGCGCGAATGCCAGATGCGCATACCGGCGGTTTTCAGGGGTCAACCTCGATCCGCCCTCAGATACGGGAAGCACAGGTACTATACGAGCCAATCTTTCAAGGAACGGAGCGGAAAAATTGAGGTTTTCCGTACTGGTGAAACCTGCATAGTTGAAATATTCCTGGTTCATCTCTATCTGGCCCGTTCCTTTGTTGAACCAGACCAGGTCTTTCATACAATCCCTTAATTCCGAAACTACGGCCTCTTCGGAGGCATCTCTGGGCGCCCCATAAGGAGCGAAACCCATAACCTTGCCTTCATCGTGCCGTTTAAATCCAAGATATTTTGTTACTATCTCATACAACATCCCCAACGAATGGATGTATGGAGTTCCCATGATCTTTGATAAGCGGCCATCCTCTGCCAGCCATACGGTCGTCGCCTCATCTTCGCCTCTGCCGTCTATGGTGACCACGAGCGTCCGCTCTGAAAAGACGCTCGTATTCCAGGCCGCTAAAGCATGAGCCTTGTGGTGTTTAACGAACGTGACAGGAGGGATATACCCTGTGCCAAAATGTTCGGACATCTCTTCAAGGAATATCTGGAGACGGTCAGTGTTATATTTATTGGTAAGCTCTTCCTGGGTTCCGGACAATCCGTGAGCTTGAAGAAAATGCCTATACGGCGACAAGCTGTGAGGCGTATCTCTATATAAATTGTAATCCCACATAACGGCAACATGATCTATATCTTCCCATGAAATGCCGTGGGCCCTCAAAAGATATTTTGTAGCTTCTGTAGGAAAATAAGCATGGGTATGCTTATTTAAATTGAGGCGT
>JBAYFK010000065.1:0-7913 GCA_041667225.1 Candidatus Omnitrophota bacterium | reverse complement strand
GATATTCCCGGCAAATTTTTTATTAAATTCAAAGGTGCTTGAGTACGTATGGGCAGAGACCATACCGGCCGAGACGATAGACACGAGCCCGTACTCAAAGAATATAAAACTCATAGTAGCGAGGAGCGGAGCCAATCCTGATAAGGAGTGGTATGCGGAGGAGCGGGACGTCCTTGAGGATTACAGAAAAGCGTTCGGCAAGGCTCCGGAACACGATATAGGCGCGGTTGCTTTCATGACTAATACCGAACATACCGGGACAGACGCTGTCGCCATGTATGATGATATACGGTTGGGGTACAAGGAAGACGGAACAAGGGGAGGTGAACTCTTTGAAAAAACTATTTACAAGGACTAAGTTCATAACAAAAGAACCTGTGCAGATCAAGTATCTAGCCCTTTTAATGCTTTCTATGCTCATCCCGCTCATATTCGTGGGAGGGTGTCTCTATTTTCTGATGTTCAATATAATGGCTGAACAGCTCGGGATCCCGGAGTATGTAGCCATGAATCTTTTTCCGGTTATAAAGAAGATCAATCATATACTTCTCATAGGTTTTCCGCCATTATTTTTACTGCTGCTTTTGTGGGGCGTGATATTGTCCCACAGATTCGCGGGGCCTCTGGAGAGGCTTAAGAAAGAGCTCGATGATATCTCTAACAGCGGTGACTACACGAGAAGGTTAAGGGTAAGGAAACATGACGATATCAAGCCGTTCGCCGATTCGGTGAACAAGCTTCTTGAAAAAGTGAGTAAGGATAAAACTAAATGAGTATAAGTGAATTTGCAATAGTTGCGAAGTCCGCCAAGATCGCGGACGGCGTAGAGGTCGGGCCTTACGCGATCGTTGAGGATAATGTAGAGATAGCTGCTGGCGTAAAGATAGGCGCGCATGCATATATATGCAGCAATACCAGTATAGGAGAAGGAACCAGGGTTCACATGGGAGCCGTCATAGGCAATGAGCCTCAGGACCTTGCCTTTGAAAATAAGCCTACTTTTGTAAAGATAGGGAAGCGCAACGTAATTAGGGAATATGTCACAATACATAGAGGCACCAAAGAAGGCTCTACGACCGTTATAGGCGATGATTGTTTCCTTATGGCGTCATCGCACGTGGGCCATAATTGCCGGTTGGGTAATAGGGTAATACTTGCGAACGGAGCGCTTCTGGCCGGGTATGTAGAGGTTGGCGACATGGCATTTGTATCAGGCAATGTAGTCGTCCACCAGTTCTGCCGCATAGGCACCCTTGCTATGATAGGGGGTTTTAGCGGTGTAAATAAGGATGTGCCTCCTTATATGCTCGTAAGGGGGCCTTCGGTAGTGAGGGCTACCAATCTTGTAGGTTTGAGGCGGGCCAAGGTAGCCAGGGAAGATATAAGCGCCATTAAGGAAGCGTTCAGGCTCATATATATGGCAGGGTTCAATACCGCTCAGGCGCTGGAAGAGATAAAGAAACTTAAGCCTTCGAAAGAGATCACCCATCTTATCGAGTTTATACAGAGTTCTAAAAGAGGTATATGTAAGGCCAAGGATACGGATGAAGAATTTTTTGAATGATCCGTATAAAAAAAAGAGGAGACGGTAACTTGAAAAAAATATCTTGGGCATCTTGTACGGTTGCGTGCGCAGTACTTTTGGTATTATCGTTTACCGCAGCATCTCTATACGCGGCGGTTCCGGACCTGAAAAAAGAATCTATAGTGAAAAAGAACGTCTATCTGCTTAGCGAGAAGAAGACGGAGCACGAAGCTACGGTTGCGTTAATGGAGGCTGGCGAGTATTCCGTTGAGCCGCTTTCAAAGGTAGCGCTAAATACACAGGAAAAGGTCAGCTATAGGATCACTGCGATAGATATCCTCGGCGACATCAAAAGCCAGAGCGCGGTAGACGCGCTGCTGGAAACGGCAAAGGATTCAAACGTCAAGATAAGGCGCGCCGCCATACGGTCACTGGGCAAAATAGGCGACAAGAGAGCCGTGGACGGCATTAAAGGCGCTTTGACGGACTTCGATAAAGAGGTAAGATATCTAGCGACACGCTCGCTCGTCCAGATAAAGGATGCGTCTCTCGGAGATATATTCATTAAGCTTCTCGAAGATTCCGATATAAGGATAAAGATACTTGCGATAAACGGCTTAGGCGATATTAAGGAGACGCGCGCAGTCCAGGCCCTGTCCAACATGACATCGGACCATAATAACGATGTCCGCATATCACTGGCTGTAGCCCTGGGTAAGATCGGCACGAAAGACACGCTGCCTGCCCTCAACAAGCTGCTGGAAGATACTAACATCCATGTAAGGCGGGAATCGCTGAAGGCGCTCGGCGAGGTCGGAGACGCCAGCTCCATACCATACCTGATCAAAATATCGGAGAGAGATAATAAGGAGCTTAGATACGCGGCTACTATAGCGCTCGGCGACATAGGAAGGCCCGAAGTCGTTCCTAATCTGAAGAAATTATTGAAGGATGAAAGTATCGATGTAAGGGTCGCGGCAATAATGTCCCTGACTAAGATCGGCGACAGCGAATTCATTAAAGACCTGCAGCCGCTCATTACGGACGAGAGCACCAAGGTCAGGAAACAGGCCGAGATAGCGATCTTCCAGCTTCAGGGCGGCAAATAAAGTATTTCGCGCTCTCAGAGAAGAGCGGTTAAGATCGATCGGGCCCTATTCCGGAAGGAGTAGGGCCCGATCATTAATATCTTGAAAATAAAATTCCCAGATAATATAATAGCATCAACAACAAATCCGGGGGTGAAGATGCTCAAGAAAAAGAATGCGAAGGCAAAGCCGAAAGCGAAGAAAAAAGTTGTAAAGAAGGCGGTGCGTGCTGCAAAGAAGCCTCTTAGGAAACCGGTAAAGAAGGCGGTCAAAAAGTCCGTAAAAAAAGGAAGCAGATCTAAGCGAGCGCCATTGGATGCGTCGCTCGAGAAGATAGGCGAGGTTACTCATTATTTCCCGCACGTGAAGGCTGCTGCGGTAAAGATAATGAAGTCTAATCTTAAGATCGGCGACGTGATACGCGTTAAAGGGCATACCACAGATTTTACTGAGAATGTTACATCGATACAGCTGGACCGCTCACCCATAGATGTGGGCGTCAAAGGCGATGAAATTGGATTGATGGTAAAAACGAGGGTCAGAAGAGGAGATGACGTTTACAAAATAGTATGAGTATAAACAGGATACAGAAAAAGATATTATTAGGATTAGGGTTCGATTCAAAGGATGGCCACGTAAGGATCACTAAAGGGAAGAACTTCCGCCTTTTTGGCGGTTCTGAAAAGACGCACCTCACCATGCAGAGCAAGGTGCTAAAATTCAACGGAGAGCTTGAGAAGCGCAAGAAGACTCTAGACGATCTTACCGATAAAGAGTTCCGCCAGATAGCTAAGGCTATCGGCCTGAAGCTGGAGAAGTAGGTCAAAGGAAGGCGGTCTGAGAGATGATGACTGTCCTGGGTATCTGCGGCAGCCCCAGGCGCGCGGGGTTGACCGAGGCGCTTTTGGACGCTGCTCTTGAAGGGGCGAGAAGCCGCGGGGCGGCTACGGAAAAGCTGATACTGAGCGAGCTCAATATCAGGCCGTGCGGGTCGTGCGGCGACTGTTCCGAAACGGCAGAGTGCTCGATCTCCGACGATATGAAGATGATCAGTGAGAAGGTGAATTCCGCCGGCGCCATAATAGTGGCATCGCCTATATTCTTCGGAAGCGTCAGCGCGCAGCTCAAGATAATCATAGACCGTTTCCAGCCGGCGTGGATATCAAAGTTCGTACTTGGTAATAAGAATCCTCATGTCAAGAATGTGAAAGGCTTGTTCATCTGCGTTTCCGGACAGGATAAGGACCGCTATTTTGACAATGCCCGGCAGATAGTAAGGATATTTTTTGCCACTCTCGATATAGAATATACCGGGGGCATGTTCTTCGGCGGTACCAATAGCAGGGAAAAGGTCCTTAAAGAGAAGGATGGCGCGCTAAAGAGCGCATTTGAGGCCGGCGCAAATCTGGTAAAGACATAATATATGGATAAATTCAGAAGAACAGCTATAGGGGCCGCTTTAAAGAGCGGTCTTTTTATCAAGAGGTCCGTAGGAAAGATAAAAGAGATATCCTATAAGGGCAAGATAAATATCGTGACCGACGTAGACAAGAGCGCTGAGGCCATGATAATAAAGGCAATAAGCCGCTCATTCCCCGGGCATTCCATACTTTCCGAAGAGAGTGAGCCCCGCAATAATACATCACCGTACAGATGGGTCATCGATCCGCTCGACGGCACGACGAATTTTGCGCACGCGTTCCCGTTCTTCTGTGTCTCCATAGCTCTCGAAAAGGACGGCAAGGCCATCCTGGGCGTCGTCTATGACCCTATGAGGGATGAGCTATTCACCGCCGAAGAGGATAGGGGAGCATTCCTTAACAAAAAGAAACTGCATGTTTCCGGAACTAAAAAACTTTCCGACGGATTTCTCGCGACCGGGTTCGCTTACGGTGTCCAGGACGCGAGGAATACTAATATCAGGAACTTTAAGAATTTTCTTATGCGCGCCATGGCGATCAGGAGGGCCGGAGCCGCGGCGCTCGATATGTGCTATGTGGCGTGCGGCAGGTTCGACGGTTTTTGGGAGATGGACCTGAAGCCGTGGGATAGCGCCGCCGCTTACCTTATAGTCAAAGAGGCGGGGGGCAGGATAACGAAATTCGACGGCTCAAAATTCACTCCTTACGATAACGAAGTCCTCGCTACAAATGGCCTCATCCATAGAGACATGGTAAGAGTGCTCTCGACGGGACGCTGACCATTACGATCCAAAAAAAGTGACTCAACAAAAAGATAGCTGGTTAGGCTATAAAATAGTTAAATATTGTATATTGACAATCATTTGACTATGGTATATAATTTAGTCACTTAACTGTTAAAGAATAGAAAGCCATGAAATATAAAACTATTATACAAGTGACGACAGAAGCTGGAGATAAGAACGAAGCCATAGAGATCGTTGGCGAATATCTTTCCGGCCATATTTCCAGCGGCGTGAATATGAAATATTCCACGAGGCCGATCCACGGAGTTACCAAAAGCGTAATAACAGTTACCGCGTTAACCGTCCTTATCATCGTAGGCATATTCTCCGCATATCACATCAAACCAAGCCTGAATATCACATCATCGACATCGTTCTCGAACGCTGTTCAGCCGCCTCTTAAGACGTCCGCCATGGACGCCAATAACTCCGAATTCAAAAAGGAGTGGAAGCAGGCAGAGGCTAAAAAAGCGTTGGATCATATCAAGACCCTGAACCAGTAATCAATTCAAAAAACCGCCCCATTCCCTTTTCCTTGCAAATTTCAATATATGAGGTATAATTATATTTAAACTTGTATTGGAGGAGTTCATGAAATTCATATCGCTATTATTAGCCATCCTTATGACCATTTCCGTTACAGATCTATCTTTCGCCAGAAGTTCGAGTGACGATCCTGACTCAGGTTCAAGCGCGCTGGGTAGTGCCGTTATGGGCGGGCTGTTAGGCGCAGGCCTGGGCGCTGCAATAGGCAGCGGATCAGGCAAGGCCGGACAGGGGGCGGCTATAGGCGCAGGCGTCGGAGCTCTTGGCGGTACGCTGGTAGGCGCCGAGAAGGCAAGGAAAGAAAAGCAGATGAGGGAGGCCGAAGAGCGTGAAGCCGAGGCCTACGAACAGGATAATTCTTACCTCGAACCTGAGCCTGCGGCCGCGCCGAAAGACGTAAATATAAAGAAAAGAATTGTAAGAGAGTATGACGAGGACGGCAACATAATCTCCGAAAAAGAGGTCGCGAATTAAATTATGGCTGACGTTAAAAGGATACTGATAGTCGACGATGAAACCGCTTTTCTTGAGATGCTCCAGAATGCGCTCGAGCTGAGAGGGATGGAAGTCATCACCGCCACAAATGCCGTAGAAGCAGGGATCGAGATATCCACTAAGAAGCCGGACCTGATATTGATGGATATAAAGATGCCCGGTATAAACGGCCTTGACGCGTGTGAAGCTATAAAAAGAAATCCCGCTACGAAAAATATACCTCTGGCGATAATATCGGCGCACTCGGAAGACGTGTTCGTAAAAAAAGCGCAGAAGGCAGGGGTAGTCGATTATTTCGTGAAGCCGATCAATATTGAATCTCTGGTAAAGAGGCTTAAAGAGATACTGGCTATCTGACAAAAAGTATGATAAAAATAATGGGTGGACTGCTTGATCACGAAAGCGGCCTGCCCATTTTTATTGAACGATAAAGAAAGGAGAGCGGATGATGGATGACCGTCTGATGATACAGGAAAAGTTCTCTATGCTCGACGCCATCCCTCTGTTCGCGGAGCTCTCGGAAAACGACAGGAGGATGGTGGCGCGTTCGGCCGCGATACTTGAGTGCAGGAAGGGCGGCATCGTTTACAGGGAAGGCGACAAGCCCGACGCCCTGTATTGCGTAGTTACCGGCAGGGTCAAGGTATATGTCACTAAAGGCGCCGTCAGCGAAGACCTGGAATACCTGAAGCGGGGAAAATACTTCGGCATCATATCCCTGTTGACGGGAGATCCGCATTCCGTATCCGCCAAGGCGGTGAACGATTCCATCCTGTTAAAGATACCCAAGAGCGATTTTGACAAGATACTGAAGCGCGTCCCGAAACTCGCCATACACCTGAGCCAGACGCTTTCGAGAAGACTGAAGCATAAGGACGCGCATAGAAAACGGATATTCGAGAGCACTATCATATCCGTCTACAGGACTTCATCCCGCGACGATGTCCGGGTCTACGCTTCAGACCTCGCCGCCGCGCTTAAGATAGAGACCGGCAAGAGCGTCATGCTCCTGAATATATGTTTTACGCCGGGGAACCTCTCTCCGTATGCGGGCGTGAAAGTTTCCCCCAAGTCTATGCCGCTCGATTCCCAGGTCTTTGATGAGCGCGCGGTAAGAAGGGCGATATTCAAACATCCGTTCGGAGTGGACTGTATAAACATACTCCACACGCCCACGAAAGAGCCGAGCATAGCGCCGCTGCTGAGTTATCTTACGGATGATTATCATTTTGTTGTCGTCGATCTTCCGGATTATATGGACAAGGTAACTTTCGAATCGCTGAAGCAGTCGGACATGATACACGTCATCGCGTCCACCGCGGAAGCCGATATGACGAACGCCGCTAAGCTCGTGTCGGAGATAGAAAAGATATCGGATGAGGCCGGAAAGAAGATCAAGATAATAACGAGCGGTTATGCCTCGGGCATAAGGGGCGGCATCTTTACATCTCTGCCTCCCGTAGACAGGCCCAGGCCCGCCAACAGCTCTTCTATGGTAACCACTCATCCCGAATGCGATTATTCAAAGGCGGTCCGGAGGATCAGCCGTGAGGTCGGAGATAGATTGATAGGGCTTGCTCTCGGCGCCGGCGCCGCCCATGGGATGGCGCAGATAGGCGTTTTAAAAGTTATAGAGCGCGAGAAGATACCTATAGATATGATCGCCGGCACAAGCATCGGAGCTCTGATAGGGGCTCTATGGGCTTCCGGCAAAGCCGCTTTAGAGATAGAAAGAATAGTGCTCGGTTACAAACATAAGATGAAGGCGCTGCAGTTATTAGACCTCCAGTTCCCGAAGAACGGGCTGATCAAGGGCGCTATAGTAAGAAGGTTCCTCGTCTCCCAGTTCGGCAACATGACGTTTGACGATATGAAGCGCTCGATCAGGATAGTGAGCTGCGATATAGAAACGAGAGAAGAGATCGTCCATGATTCCGGAAGTATGGTGGACGCGGTAATGTCGTCGATAGCGATACCTGGTATATTCGAGCCGGTCTTGGTGAAAGGCAGGTATCTGGTAGACGGAGGGGTTATCAATCCTCTTCCGACCGAT
>JBAYFK010000064.1:0-7934 GCA_041667225.1 Candidatus Omnitrophota bacterium | reverse complement strand
GGCGATATATTGGAGAACCAAAACCTCATAATACCGGACTTCTGGATAAATCCGCGCTTGAATACTACCGGTGTTACGGTCGATGCCGATAGCCCTCTCGGCTATGGCGATTACAACGATGACGGAGCAGTAACTCCGGACGAAGTTCTGCCGATCGGGGCAGCCAATTTTGCAGCTAATGACATTAATAACGATAATGTTATAAACGATAAAGACGCTTTCTTTTACTACTATACTGTTTATCTGAACGATCCTGCCAATAACCCTTTAGGGCAGGACCTTGGAATAGCGCCTGGCGGGGTGCATTATTATACGGGTGACCAGTCGTTCAATCCGTGGAGCGTCCCCGAAGGCACTCCGATCATATTCGTGGACGGCGATGTAGATATACTTTTCAGCGATACCTCGTGGTGGGGCGGTTCGGGCGACCATACGGTCATAGCTACCGGGACCATAACGATCACCCAGCCGACGAATGGTTCGAACGACAGGCTGACGCTGGTATCTTACGGTGATTGTAATACGGGAGGCGTAAGAGCATTCGGCGGGGTCAGGGGAGAATTGGTAGTATACACGAACAGCGATTTCAACGCTTACTACGGCGGAAGGACGAACGGCACGATGTTCGCTAAAGATAACGTCAATGTCGATACAGTGGCCGCGATACCGGGGCTATTGAACAGGGACTTGAAGAAGGGAAGCCGCGATTGGTCGGATCCTGCCAGCTGGCCGTTAGGGATCCCTCCGAATTTTGCAACAGTGTCTCCCTCATTTTCCATAAAAGATGAAACGAAATCCTCGCCGCAGGGTTATGTGCCGCGGTGGCAGCAGGATTAAGACAGGACGAAGATGAAAAATAAAAATCTATTATACCTGAACATTGCTTTCGCAGTGATCCTTATCGTTCTCATCCGGTTCGTTTTTGTGAATTTCGGATCCGGACAGAAACAGGTTCCTCCGGCAGTTGATAAAGGCGTTCAAAAGGCCGTGCCTCAGGCCGTGGGGCCTGAGACGTCGATCGACATCGGCCAGGTGAAGCCCAAAGATACAGAGATCAAGACGAGCAATGTGCAGACGATAGAAGATGTTTACAAAAATTATTCTACGGAGGACGTCGGCGAGAATATGGTCACGATCTGGTCCAAAGTGAATCCTGAGGACAAGGCTAAGTTCGTGGAGACGCTGGATAAGCAGATCGATCAGGCAAAAGCCGCTCTGGTTACAAATCCGGGAGATAGGCGGGCGAAGAGTTTGTTGACCATATCCGAATCGCTTAAGAAGGCCGCCGCGAACAATTTTAATATGTCGAAGGAAGACCCCGCGCGTAAATAATGAGGGGTTTTTAAAAAGAGAAAAGATGATAAAATTAGGTCAAAAAGGTAAAGCGCAGCCCAGGCCAAAGAACAGGGTGGGCCTTGACATAGGAAGCAGATCCGTAAAGATCTTAGAAGTATCCAACATCCCGGGCAGATCAGTGCTTTCGGGCCTGGGTATGAAGAACCTGCCGGAACATTCAAGCGCAGCTCTCTGCGATACGATAAAATCCATCATCGAAGAATCGAAAATATCCTCCAAAGACGTCAATATAGCCGTTGCCGGGCCGTCGGTCATAGTGAGATTCATAACTATGCCTAAGATGAAAGAGGAAGAGCTGAAGGGCGCGATAAAGTTCGAGGCCGAGAAGCACATCCCATTCAATATCAATGACTGCATCATAGATTTCCAGGTGATAGGGAAAGAAGACCGTGAGAACAAACTCAACGTCCTGCTTGTAGCCGTGAAGAAGGCGGCCGTCGAGGAGCGCCTGGCGCTCGTCGAATCCTGCGGCCTGTCCGTGGAGGTGGTCGATGTTGATGCATTCGCTCTCGCCAATTCATTCGTAACGAATTTTCCTTCCACAGAGCCCGATAAGACGGCAGCGCTCGTCAATATAGGCGCTACGTTCACAAATCTAACCATTACAAAGAACGGCATGATCTATCTTGTGAGGGACATGCCTATAGGATCAAAAGATTTCGATGCGGCGATAGCCAAGTGCTTGAGCATGGATGAAAAGGCTGCCGCTGCGATAAAGATCGATCCTAAAGATAAGTTGAAAGATATTGCCGCCTGCGTCAGGGGGGTTTTTAATAATCTGGTCGATGAGATGAGGCTGCCGTTCAGTTATTATGAGAACCAGTCAGGCAGGGGCGTAGAAGAGATATATGTGTCAGGGGGCGGATCGGCGCTTACAGGATTGGACGAGATGATACAGGATGTATTCGGAGCTAAGCCCATATTTTGGGACCCGCTGAAGTGCTTTGACACATCTTCTTTAAATACGCCTATTACGGATGAGATGAAAAGATCGTTCGCTATAGCTGCAGGGTTGGCGCTGCGATAGGGGAGCACGATGATAGAAGTAAATCTCCTGCCGGATGACCGCAGGAAGAAACAGGAACGGTTCAAAAAGATAGACCTCTCGGGTATCGACCTCAAGAATATACCCATAGTCAAGGTTGCAGCGGCCGCTTTCACTGTCCTCGTCATAATACAGGCTCTTCTTTTCTTGATAGGGATATACAGCAAATCCCATCTCGCGTCCCTCGAAAAAAGATATAATCAAGTATTGCCGGAAAAGAAAGTAGCAGATGCGCTGAAGTTCCAGATCGACAATATTACAAAAAAGGTCAAGGCGATCGACGAGCTTATGGTGAACCGTTTCAGCTGGGCCAGGAAATTGAACGCCTTAAGCGATTCGATGACCCAGGGCGTATGGTTGACGGAGATACATTACGACGAAAAGATCGTAGACCGCACGATCACTCCGGCCAATACGTCGAAAAGCAAGGAGCCGGTAAAGCCTGTAACGGAAAAGGTTGCCGTCAAATATCTGATAATGTCCGGCTATGCCTTGAACACCAATGGCGAAGGGACGGCGCTGATAGGAAAGTTCATAAAGACCTTAAAGACGAACAATGATTTTTATTCGGATTTCAGCGATATACAGCTTGGCTCTATAAAGCGTGATAAGATGGAAGACCAGGAAGTGATGAGCTTTAAGATCACATGCCTTTTCAAATAGGAGCTCGAGATACGTTCACATGATGAAGTTACCGTTTGACTTAAGCAGCATAGACCTGAAGAAAGCTCAACCACAGGTTCTCATACTTGCGGCGCTCGTCTCCGGCGTTGTCCTGATAGCGCTGATCTTTTTTATTTTGATCCCTCAGGTCAATAAAATAACGGACGTATTATCCAAGACGGGCAAGGCCATGTCGGATCTTAAAGAGGCTGAGTACCAGATATCCAGGATAGATAAATACAAAACGGACATCGCTACATTTAAAGAAAAAGTTGATCTGTATGAGAAGAAGCTGCCGGCGGAACAGGAGATACCGAGCCTGCTCGAGAATTTGTCAACTCTGGCAAAAAAATCGAGCATATCGATCGTGGGAATAACTCCTGTGGCTCCGGTCGCTGCCAAGGACCAGAAGGCGCAGAAGAGCGCTATATATCAGGAATTCCCCATCCTCGTTAGCGCAAAGAGCGGGTATCATGAACTCGGAAGTTTTTTGTCGAGCCTTGAGAATGCGGATAGATTCATGAAAGTTGTAGATATAGAAGTGAATTTAAATAAGACCACGCCGAAAAAGCACGACGTGGACCTTATGGTCTATACGTACATATTGCTTAAGGAGAAGTAAGAGCTATTTTTATGAATAAAAAGACCTTTCAGGCGGCTATGATCATCCCGGTTTTAATATTTGTATGCATCCCCTTGGGGATATGCGAAACGTTCAAATATGAATCCAAAGGCAGGCGCGATCCGCTTGTGCCTCTGGTAGGCAAAGAAATATCCAGCGTAGCGAATCTAATGACCATATCGTCGATCGAAGACCTTAAGCTCGAAGGTATTGCTATAGGAGCCAAAGGGAAAAATGTGGCGATCATGAATGGCGAGATGGTGAGAGAAGGCGATAGATTCGGCGAGCTTGCGATAAAGAAGATAACTAAAAAATCGGTCATAGTATCTATCACAGGGGCAGAACATACCGTAGAACTGCCGGAAGAAGGGGGAACGCAAATTGAAAAATAATCATATGGCACATCCGAAGACCACGCTGTTGCTTGCCGTGATGGCTTGTCTTTTATTAGGCCAATCTTTGGTTTTGTGTGTTGGTGCCGCATATTCAGACGAAGAGGCAAAGTCCGCTCCCGCAGAAGCGCAGGAGAGTAAGGAGGCCGTTCCGGCTGAAGCTCCGCAGGCTGCGGTACCCGCGGTAGCTGCCCAGAGCACAACGACGAGCGCCGCAGCAGCTGCGGAAGGCGAGGCTCCCGTAGAAGCTGAAGAGGAAGAGGCAGCGGTAAATGTCGAACCTGGTAATGTAACGGTAAACTTTAAAGGCGCCGATATAAAGACCGTCCTTGCCTACATCTCCGAGGTCTCGGGTGTCGACATAGTTCCTGCGCCGGATGTCAAAGGCGTAGTTGATCTGAAGCTTACGAATAAGCCGTGGAAGACGGCGCTGGACATTATAGTGAGGAACTACGGTTTCGCGTATGAAAGAGAAGGCGATATCATCAGGGTTGTCACTGTGGACAAGCTGAAACAGGAAGAGCTCGTATCGCAGCCGTTCAGCCTCAATTACAGCAAGTCAAAAGATGTAGTTGAATCCGTGAAGAACATAGTAAGCGATCGCGGCAAGGTAATGTATGATGAGCGTACGAATACCGTAATTGTGACCGATATACCGACGAACATTTACAAGATAGGCCAGGTCATAGCGAGGCTCGATAAGATGACCGACCAGGTCCTTATAGAGGCGAGGGTCATCGAAACGGTGCTCAGTAACGATGAGAGGCTCGGCATAGACTGGAACGTGAAGATCGCAGTAGCCGGAGCGAAGCGCCCCATAACGGCCCCGTTCGACTACTTTAACCGCGCTCAGGAAGAGAACAGCTGGCTTAATAGATATCTGCCGCTTGTCCAGTCAGGGCAGAAGCAGGTCATAGGCTATACCGCCGCAGGAGACCCTATATTCCAGGACCCCGCTTCATATCCTACCGGTAAGGCCGGCCAGGGCGACGGTTCAAAAGGTTTCCCGTATGTGGACTATAAGACCGACTTGTTCAAAGACACATTTACTTTTGGCACTCTCGATTTTTCGCAATTCTCAGCAGTTCTTGAGATGTTGAAACAAAGGGCTGATACCGAGATCGTTTCAAATCCCAGGATCGCGACCCTTAATAATAACGAAGCGATGATAAACGTCGGGCAGACGCTCAACCTTCCCAAGTATGAGAGGAATTCGACAACGGGCAAGATGGAAATAACGGGTTACGAGGGGAAGAACCTCGGTGTGCTTTTGAAAGTTACGCCGCACGTGAACGACAACGGCGAGATAGTCATCGACCTGGCGCCTGAGATAACGGACCTTTTAAGGTATGATACCCTGGATGCCGCGAGCGGTATAGTCGCTCCGGTATTCTCCGCTCGGTTTGCCAAGACGCAGGTCATGGTAAAAGACGGCGATACGATCTTTATCGGCGGCCTTATAAAAGAAAATGACGTAAAGGTGACTAAAAAATTGCCTATCTTAGGGGATATATTCGGGGATGTTCCGTATGTCGGGCTTCTCTTCTCGAAAAAGGAGACGACGAAACAGAAGACGGAGCTTATATTCTTCGTCACCGTTAATCTTATGCATCACGGCAAAGCGGTCAGGGGCGCCCCGTCACCGAAGAAGGCAGCGCAGCCCAGATATACAGAAACTCAGCAAGGCGGCAGAAAATCTAAAAAGCTGTCGAGAAAAGAGCTGTGAGCGTCCAA
Organism: Candidatus Omnitrophota bacterium; assembly: GCA_041667225.1. GTDB lineage: Bacteria > Omnitrophota > Gorgyraeia > 2-01-FULL-45-10 > 2-01-FULL-45-10 > JBAYFK01. The sequence goes on along the minus strand of JBAYFK010000064.1, from coordinate 2,122 downwards.
AAATTAAAAGTATTGTTCTCGAAATCGGGTGAACCGCGCTTTATATCACATCTGGATCTAATGAGACTGTTCCAGAGAGCGTCACGCAGGGCAGGCCTGCCGGTCACCATAACAAAAGGATTCAGTCCCCACCTCAAGTTCAGCATCATGCGCGCTATGAAGCTCGGCCTAGAGAGCCAGAGCGAAGAAGCGATATTCTCCATGGATAAGAAGACAGAACCTGCCGTATTCTTAAGTTCCATGAATGAAAAGCTGCCTGAAGGTGTGAGGATAAAAAAAGTTGAGGAGTTGCCATAAAATGTCTAAAGAGATATTTATAAACATAGATTCGCATGAAAAAAGGGTCGCTGTTCTAGAGAACAAGCGCATGGAGGAGTTCTATATCGAAAGGCTCAACATCGTGAACCTTGTAGGAAGCATATACAAGGGCAGGGTTGAGTCGGTCCTTCCCGGGATCAATGCCGCTTTTGTCAATATAGGGCTGGAGAAGAACGGTTTTATCCACGTCTCCGACGTTGTCGGAGGGCTTTCCGGTTATGAGAAGCTTCTCGAGGAGGAGGCTGCGGAGGAAGTTGAGAAGAAACCTGACAGGGATAAACCTCTTCCGCCCATCAATGAGGTAGTGAAAAAAGGCGATGAGATACTCGTGCAGATAGTGAAAGAGCCCATCAGGACGAAAGGCGCGAGGCTTACCGCTCATATCAGCATACCCGGCAGGTTCATAGTCCTTATGCCCTTTGATAACCATATCGGCGTATCCAAAAGGATCGGCGACAGGACTGAACGCGACAGGATAAGAAAGATACTCCAGGAGGTCAAGCTTCCCAAGGATGTCGGTATAATCGTCCGGACTGCAGCGGGAGGCGTGAACAAAAAGGATATTTTCAGGGAAGTCCGGTATCTTACGCATCTCTGGAACGAGATCAGGAACAAAGCGAAGAAGACGAGAGCGCCGCATATCATCCACCAGGAATACGACATCGTGTTGAGAGTGGTAAGGGATCTTTTCACCGATGACGTCCAGAAGCTGGAAGTGGATTCAAGGGACGAGTTCAATAAGATACTTAAATTCCTGAAGATATATTCGCCGCAGCTCAGGAGCAGGGTGAAGTTCCATCACGAGCCAGTGGCTCTTTTTGAAAAGTACGAGATCGAGAAGCAGATAGACAAGATATATAACAGGAACGTCCAGCTGCGAAGCGGCGGTTATCTCGTATTCGACGAGACAGAGTCCCTGGTCGCAATTGACGTAAATTCAGGCAAATTTGTGGGAGAGAGGAACCTGGAGGAGACCGCATACAAGACGAACATTGAGGCGGCCGAAGAGATACCCAGGCAGCTGAAACTGCGCGACATGGGCGGTATCATCATCATAGACTTTATCGATATGGAATCCCACGAACACCGTAAATCGATATTCAGGACCCTGGAGCGCCATATAGAGAGCGATAAGGCAAAGACCAAGATATTGAACATCTCAAGCATCGGCCTCGTCGAGATGACGCGTCAGAGGATGAGACAGAGCATAGAAGGTAAGAGCTATCAAAAATGTCCTTACTGCGCAGGCAGGGGAACCGTCAAGAGCGCGTCCACTATATCTATTGAGCTGATGAGAAAGCTTGTGCATATGCTGGCGGAGAGCAAGGCGCGCGGCGTCTTCGTATCTCTCCATCCCGACGTGGCTTCATATGTCGTGGCTCCCGAAAGGAATATGATAAAGCCTCTTGAGCGCAGGTTCCGTAAGACGATCAGGGTTATAGAAGACCCGAACAGGCATATTGAAGACATAAAGATCGAAGAGGGAAGCGCTTAAACAGTTATCCCACCAATAGACCGACTATGAAAAAATTGCTGATGTTGCTGGTCATCATAGCCTTGGCTTTTTTATGCCGTGAGGGCTACAGGGCGGTCAGGACGGAGATGTCCAAGAACCTCGCCCTGAACAGCAAGATAGCCTCCATAACCGATGCGGTCACCAGCATCGGAAAGGGCGCGACCGCTTCCATAGATAATGCAACGAAAGCCGCCGTCAAAGGAGCGAGGAAGGTGGCATCTGCAGCAAAGATCTCTTCTGCCGAAAATTCGAATATCGAAGCGGTAACCCTCATCCTGAAACATGGCG
>JBAYFK010000063.1:0-7970 GCA_041667225.1 Candidatus Omnitrophota bacterium | reverse complement strand
TACAGGCGTAGGGGCCGGAACGTGGGTCGAGCAGCCTCCGGTAACTTAGCATCTGACGATTTATCATCTATAATAGGGCAGGCATGACCTGCCCTATTATATAAATAGAAAAGGGGATCATTATAATGAAAAGAATAGCGCTTCTTACGGTTATGACAGCTTTTTTGTTCTCAGCTGCCGGAGTATATGCGGCCCAAGACAGCAATATAGCATTCATCAATCTTCCTAAGATAATAATGGAGTCGAAGGCCGGCAAAGAGGCCAAGGATTCCTTTTCTAAAGACATGGAAGCCAAGCGTTTGACGCTGATGGTCAAAGAGAAAGAGACTAAGGTCCTGGAAGAGGAAGTCAAAGCTGCGGCAAAGGCAAAGCCGGATGTGCGTAAAGCTAAGGAAGAGGCTTTTGCCAGCGAAGTCAAAGAGCTGGGGCGCCTTAGACAGGACATGGAGGCCGAGCTGAAGAAGATGGACCAGGAGCTGGCCTCTAAGCTTGTAAAAGACATATTCGAGATAGCCCGCAAGATAGGGGAGGAGAGGGGATACACCGCTATATTACAGGTAAGCCCTCAGACGGTATACGTCAATAAATCCGCAGACATAACTGATGAAATTATAAAAATATACGATACAAGGAGATAAATGATGGCTGGCAGGCATATCGTTATAGCATTGACTTGCATTGCCGTTCTATTCGGCTGCGGCAAGAGCGATAATATCGATAAAAAAGACATCATTGCATACGTCAATAAAGAGCCTATCCTGGGGTCTGAGCTTAGAGCTGAAGTAGATATGCGCGCAAGGCAGGACCCTTCCTTTAAACTGACCCCCGAAACAGAGTCCGATCAGCTGGACGTCATGATAACTAAGAAGATCATTACGCAGGGCGCTATCAAGGCCGGTCTCGCGCGGCAGGACAAGTTCGTCAACGCCATAAGGACATTCTGGGAACAGACCCTGATAAGGGAGTTCATCGATTATAAGAATGAGGAATTTAAGAAGAAAGTCGTCGTTACGAATGACGATGTTGTCAGCTATTACGCGAACCTTTCGGAACGCGTCACTTTCAAGGTATTGAAGAGCAAGAATAAGAAGTACATCCAGGACGCGTATAGCGAATTCCTGAAGAACAACGCCTCGGAGATAATACCGTGGGGCATTGTAGGGCCTGTAGGATATGATGAGCTGGGTCCCGGAATATTGATGGACGCCTTCTCAAAGCCTGTAGGCGAGGCTGTATTCTTTGATGAGGACCCGAACTATTACCTGGTCCTTATAGCTGCCAGGGAGCAGAAGACGCTTGAGCCGCTGGAGAGTATCAAGCCAGATATAGAGAAGAGGCTTCTGGAGCTCAAAGACAGGGCAATGTTCGAGGACTGGCTCGATAGTGAAAAGAAGAAAGCCAAAATAAAGGTTATAGGCCAATAAAAATAAGAGCGAGGGAGCATATCATGCATAGAAGAAAAAACTATTTCATCAAGAAGAAATTCCAGCTTAATTTCCTGTCAGGCTTCATACTCCTGCTGCTCCTGGAATCGCTGCTTCTTGGAGGCCTTTTCATGCACCTGTCTACGGATACCCTGACTACCGGGTATTCGAACTCGGTACTCAAGGTTGAGCGTACATCCGACTTCTTCTTTGTGTCGTTCCTGCTGAGCACGCTTGTAGCGGCAGTGGCCATGGCCCTTGTAGGCATGGGCGTATTCATAATGCTGTCTCACAGGCTTGCAGGGCCGCTTTTCAGGTTCGAGAGCACGTTAAAGGACCTGGAGAACGGCGATCTTACACAGCGTATAAACCTGCGCAAAACCGATGAGATCATGGCGCTTAAAGAGTCGCTCAATACCCTGATCGAGTCCATGGATGTGCGTATAGGCAGGATAAAGAAAGAGATCACAGAGCTCCATCTTTTAATAGCCAAAAAGAACGCTCCCGCGTCACTCGAAAAGATATACAGCATAATAGAACAATTGGAGAACGAGATCGATCACTTTAAAGTATCTTCCGACAACTTTAAAGAGTAGTTGATGAAACGAGCCTCCTTATTATTTACACTTCTCGTTTTACTCGCCGTTTACCCGGCTTTGGTCCATGCCGAGGGCCTCGAAAAGAAATTCACCACAAGATACGCCGCCATAAATTACAGCGAAGACAAAGACATGGATGATTTTATATGGCACCTTGGCGGCCAGAAGTTAGAGTTCACGAACGATACCGCTCTTGCCTCCAGCCGTGTAGACCGCATAATAGAAAGGGTGGAGAATATCCTGGATATGAGGCCGGGCAACTTCAAGGTGAATATAGCCCTTAAACGCGGGAAACTGGAAGGGGAGAGGGTGGCGTTTTACGAGTATAAAACTAAGACCATCAGCATATCAGTGGACTATGCCACTGACGGCGTCTTTGCCCATGAAGTGGCGCACGCGCTCATACATCACAATTTCGGAACGCTCCTGCCGAGCAAGATGCAGGAGATCCTTACCCAGTACGTGGACAAGGCCTTATACAACGATTATTATTGATTTTTTTTGATATCAATAATGAGTATATACTCATATAATAAGGTGTGGACAATTTTCTTAAACCGGGGGTTTTATGAATAAGGGCAGGCCTATAAAACCGCGCACGATCCGCAGAGAACCTGAAATAAGGCAATTCAGCCCCAGAGGGCGTGTTGGGAGGCCCGGCTATATAGACCTGAAATTGGAGGAATTCGAGGCGATCAGGCTTGCGGACTTTAACGGCCATGACCAGGCGGAATCGGCCAAAAAGATGCGTATAAGCCAGCAGACATTCTCCAGAGTCTTAAAGAATGCCAGGCAGCGCCTGGCAGAAGCCCTTATAAAGGGCGATATTATAAGGATATCAGGCGGAGTGTTCAAAGTTGAAAAATAAGCCCATTACAGGCGTAATTATAGCCGTTATAATAATGATAATAGCGCTCGCAATATCATTATCAGGATGCGTATCTTTACCAATACCGAGCAGTTTACCGCTGCCTAATAACATACCGATATTGAACTGGTTCATCTAATAAAGAGACCCCAAAAGATAGATTTCCATAGAGACAAGGCCCTGAAGGCATAAATGCCCAACGTCCTATAATGTATCTTATGTTAACTAGAGCATATGGGAAAATACAACAGAACTCTTTGCACGCCAATTAGTTATGCACATATTCTAACTTCCTGTGAATAACTATTTTCTCTAAATAAGTTTATAAAGCTTTATACTATCGGCTGTAATTGAGGATTTTTGCGAGGTTGCTGGTACCGGTCAGCTCATTCTTAACTTCTAGTTTAATTTAAGGAGCGGAATGCCCAGACGCTTACGGAACGTCTCCCCCTTAAGAAGCTCTGATTTCCGCTGGGGGAGACAGCTGCGCGGGTTTACCTCTTCCCTATGTGTTCTCTCCCCCTTTGCTATTACTGCGTCTGAGGAGGCCAAATGGACGGCATATTTGCCATGTATTTCATTGATCCTATCTACTGCTTTTGACAGATCTTCTATGTGTTCTATTTTTACGGGATCGTCAAAGAGATCTCTGCGGTCTATGCCTTCGGTAACGATCCCGGACAGCGTTACACCGGTAGCCCTGTAGGAAATATTTTTATCGAACAGCCGCTCAAATAGACCTGAGCAAATTTCCGTGAAATCCAGCGTTGATGATGAGTGCCTGTTCAAGCCCGCCTCTGATCCGGATCCGTAAAAGTCGGATGACCGCAAATAAATACCCAGGTTTTTGGCGCTCAATCTATGTCTTCTTAACTTAATGAAGGCCGACTCAAGGTTCCTCATAAGCTGGGCTTTTACGAACTCCTTGTCACAGGATGGCGGCGTGAATGTCTTGGTCTTGCTTATGGACAGGTATTTTTCTTTCGGCTCTATAGATACGCGGTAGACGCTTTCTCCGCGCAATTCTTTCCATAATTCTATGCCTATTTTCCCCAGCATTTTTTGTGCGAAACTAACAGGCCTTTGGATGTAATCAAAGACATTATTGATGCCGTGTTTCTGCAGGAGCGCTACAGTATTTGGGCCGAACCCGCACACCATTTCCAGTGGTATTTCTTTAAGAAAAGTATGAATATTTTTTCCGGGGACGGCCATAAAGCCATCCGGCTTCCTGTAGCGTGAGCAGATCTTTGCCAGGGTTTTTGAAAGGCTTAAACCCACAGAGACGGTTATATCGAGTTCTTTTTTAACACGGCTTTTTATCTCTAGAGCTATGTTTTTATAGGACGACCTGTATAGCCGCCGTAATCCGGTCAGGTCACAGAACGCCTCATCTATGGAAAATTCTTCCACTGATGGCGTAAAATCTCTTAGTATCGCAAATAGCCTCTTTGAGTATATGCTGTAGGTCTCATAATCACTTGGGAGTATGATGAGTTCCGGGCAGATGCGTTTCGCTTCATAAAGGCCGACCCCGCGTTTTATACCAAGCGCCTTGGCCTCGTAACTGGCGCAGGCTATTATGCCGCGTTCTTTGCCCGTAACCAGGGGCCGGTTCTTGAGCCTTGGGTTTCTTGCCTGTTCGCATGAGGCAAAAAAGGCGTCACAATCGTTATGGGCTATGGCTAGCCCCTCGCCTTTATCTATATTTTCTGACATTAGCTATCACCACACCCGCTATAGTCAGCTCCTGCTTAGGGGTGATCAAGGGGTATTTACGGTTAGCGGCCCGCAAATGTGCGGCCCCTCCCCTCCTCTCAAGGTATTTTAGGGTCCACTCATTATCTACCCTTGCTACCACTATATCGCCGTTCCGGGGCGTCAATCCCCTCTCTACCAGGACAAGGTCGCCGGGATGGATGCCTGCATCTATCATCGAGTCACCCGTTACCTTAAGGAGATAGGTGGCGAGTCTATTGGATATAAGGTATTCATCCAGGCTCATCAGGTCAGCCATCTCTTCTTCCGCAGGGCTTGGGAACCCTGCGGTGATGAACCCGAGCATCTTTACAGGCCTGGTCATGGCCATGGGCACGATCCGGCCTTTCGAGTCCTTGTTCAAGGACCCGGCCTTGACAAGAGCCGACACTCTTTTGTGTACAGCATTCTTTGAGCGCAGGCCGAACAGGCGGAGCATGTCCGAGTATGAAGGCATTCTTTTATGGGCCATATAGAAAGAGTCTATCTTAGCCGCATCCGTTTTAATGTCCATGTCGATCCTTATTTTTTCACATTATAGTGAACGTTCGTTCACCTGTCAAGCAAAAACCGGCCCCGTCAGAATGTTCCGACGGGGCCATATATCTATTAAGAAATTATGCTATCTTTTTTTTCTTTTGGCGACTTTTCTTTTCTTCGCCACTTTTCTCTTTGCTACTTTCTTCTTACCTTTTTTCTTCCTATGAGCTGCACACGTTGCACACATTCGCACCTCCATTTGTATAAAGTATACATGTAAATATAGGATTTGCAAGTCCGGAAGGGTTTTTTTTGGGGATTTGCGTCTCCCCTTGATCTGCACCCGCCAAGCGACGACGATGTATCTAGCGTCTCTTCCAAGTAGCACAGATCAAAGGGCGCGCATTAAACTTTTTAAACATGTGAAATAACTACTAGCTTCTATCTAAACTATACACTATGAATAAAAAAAAGCAAGGGCCTAAAACAGGGTTTTTTATGGCCTAACAAGAGAGGAACATATGAAGGTTAGTCTAATAATAGGAACATTTAGATGAAGCGACGAATGAGGATGTAAGAGATCGCTGATATTGCAGCAGAGCAAGGAATTGTAAGTATCCACGCCCACACTATCCTTCCAGCCACCCCCCACTTTACAGCGCTCAATCGTCGCAGCGACCCGACACCCATGATGGCGCCTGTGATAGTGTGGGTGGTGCTTACCGGAACTCCCATTGCGGAAGAAGCGAATAACGTTATGGCGGCGCCGAATTCAGCGCAAAATCCGTCCACAGGTTTTAGTTTGGCGACCTTCTGCCCCATCGTCTTGACTATGCGCCATCCTCCGAACATCGTGCCCAGCGCTATGGCAGAGTGGCAAACTATGACGACCCAAAAAGGAATGCAAAATGTTTCGCCGAGGAGTCCCGCGCTGAATAGAAGGCTTGCTATTATACCCATAGTCTTCTGAGCGTCATTACCGCCGTGGCCTAGGCTATAGAATGCGGCGGAGACGAGCTGGCCTTTTCTGAACAGATGGTCCACTTGGAAAGGCGCTGATCTACGGAATGCCCAATATACGATGATACCCAGCGTCAAGCCTAATATGAGCCCTACCACGGGCGAGATGAATATAAACGCGACAGTTTTTAATATGCCATTCCACACGAGCGCTTCCGGGCCTACTTTTACAAGGGCGGCTCCTATCATGCCTCCTATAAGCGCGTGAGATGAACTTGTGGGCAGCCCAAAATACCATGTTATGATGTTCCATCCGCATGCTCCCGCAAGCGTGCCGAATATAGTAGCTTTGTCGACGATGGCGATGTCGATTATGCCCTTGCCTATAGTGTTGGCGACGTGAAGTCCAAAAAACAGGAATGCGGCGAAATTAAAAAAGGCCGCCCATATTATGGCGTTGCGCGGCGAAAGGACGCGGGTAGATACGATAGTGGCTATGGAATTGGCGGAATCATGGAAGCCGTTCAGGAAGTCAAAGATGAGCGCCATCAGTATAAGCAGAAGGATCATTAAGGTCATGATCAGGCCTGCTTAACGAGTATTGACTGTACGACATGCGCTACATCTTCGCAGACATCAAGGACCGTCTCCGCGTCCTGGTATACCTCTTTCATCTTGATGACCGTGATGGGATCTTTTTCGGTCTCAAAAAGTTCTCCCAGTACGAGGTCCCGCATGGCATCGCCAACGTTCTCCAGGCGGTTTATCTCAACGCAGGATTCTGATACGGCAGCGAAATTCTTCGAATTTCTCATGCCTTTGACGGCGCAGGATACCGCGCGGCAGGATTCTTCTATGACGAGCGCGAACTGCACAAGGTTCTTATCGATGCCGGTGATCTTGTATACTCTCATGCGGTTGACAATGGTATAAAGCATATCGATTATGTCATCCAGTTGTTTAGCTAGTGTGTGTATGTCTTCGCGGTCAAAAGGTGTGATGAACGTCTTATTCAGGCCGTTCAGGATCTCGTGAGTTACGCCGTCTCCCTGGTGTTCGATGTCGCGCATCTTCTGGAGCATGTCATCGTCCAGAGTTCCTTTAGAGACGAGCGCTTTAAAACAGCTTGCCGCGTCGACGGCATAGCCGGCCTGACGTTCAAAAAGATTGTAAAAGTTCTGCTCTACCGGAAGAAAACTGAAACCCATAGCGCTCTCCTTTTTTATATTAAACTCATTATAATCACCATAAAGATTAGTGTCAAGGTATTATTGGACGTGCCTTGTTTTTGCGGTATTTTATGATATAATTAACACATAAAAAAGGACTGGTGATGAAAAAAATTATTGCGCTCATCCTCGGCGGAGGCCAGGGAAAAAGGTTGTTTCCTCTTACGTTGTATCGTTCAAAACCCGCCGTTCCGATCGGCGGGAAATACCGCATAATAGACATACCTATCTCCAACTGCCTTCATTCGAACTTGAAAAATATATTTGTTCTCACTCAATTCAACTCCGAATCTCTCAATAATCACATAAACAACACTTATCGCTTTGACTTCTTTTCCCGCGCTTTTGTCAGGATACTTGCTGCGGAACAGACGAGCGAGAATATCGTGTGGTTCCAGGGCACCGCTGACGCCGTAAGGAGGAACCTGAACCATCTTGAGCTGAAGGGCGACGAAGAGATATTGATATTGTCGGGCGACCAGCTCTACGAGATGGATTATATGGAGCTGATACATTTCCACAGGAAGAACCGCGCGGACATGACGGTATCCGTCATACCCATACGGGAGGAAGAGACCAAAGAGTTCGGCATCCTTAAGCTCGGCAGCGGCGACAGGATCACCGGATTTAAAGAAAAGCCCAAACATCTTTC
>JBAYFK010000062.1:0-8005 GCA_041667225.1 Candidatus Omnitrophota bacterium | reverse complement strand
TGGCACTCCCGAGACTTTTGCGAAGGGCGTGTTCGGGGTGCAGTTATGAGTCCTCTGTCAGTGTTACGCTTCCGAGAGTAGTAGCCCAAGCAAAAGTTGAGGGAGTGACAGGACCCGTAAAAATTGGGGCGGGAGACTGGGAAAGGTGAGATGACGAAGTTAGTGATATTCGATATTGACGGGACGATCGTAAACGCTTATGACGCGATACAGGACAGCATTAACTATTCACTGAAGTCATTCGGCTATAAGAAAGTGAGCTCTCTTGTCGTGCGCCGGTCGGTAGGCCTGGGCGACAGGAATTTTGTTACGCGATTCGTTGCTCCTGAAGATGTTGAGAGAGTGCTTCTCTGTTACCGTTGCCGCCACAAATCGGATCTGCTCTACAGGTCCTATGTGATGCCGGGCACAAAAAAAGTCCTTGCCGCCCTGAAGAGGAAGGGGATGACCCTCGCCATAGTAAGTAACAGGCCCAGGAAATTCAGCCTCATACTTCTGAAGCATCTCGGCCTCAGGAAATATTTTAACGTCATCGCGTGCGCTAAGGATAAGAGCGAATTGAAGCCAAAACCGAAAATGTTCCTTAAAATATTAAAAAGGCTCAAGATCGGCAGAAAAGAAGCTCTATATATAGGAGACATGGCGATCGACGTCCGCGCGGGCAGGCGCGCAGGCATAAGGACGGTCGCTATAGCGGGCGGGTCTTCCTTCAAAAGTGAGTTAAAAAGAGAATCTCCTTACAGGATCATTACAAAGATCTCGGAGATCATCCCGCTCCTTTAAAACATATATTCTTGTTTATTGTTTTGACTTGTGATAGAATAAAAACAATAAATTTTAAAGCATTGTGAATGGGTAACCCATTAAAATATATAGTCAGAATAGGCAATATTAAAAGAGGGTGGACAGAGGCTATGAAGAATTTTTTAAGAAAGTTCTTAACGGTAGTGGTTTTGTGCGGTGTAGCTATGTTGTTTACCGGGTCAGTATTCGCGATAGACAGGGAAGAGATCAGGACGGAAGAAAAGCAGCAGTTGCAGGAGCAGTTCTCTTGGTGGCCGACCGACGCAAAGCCGGCTCCGGTCAGGGACGAAGTGCGCGGCGGTTACTGGTGGTGGCCGAACCGTCCGAGCGAGAAGTCCCCATCCGTATGGGGTAACAGGGGATATTGCTACGTCCGCAAGGTAATATACGATTATAAAGAAGATGAACTGCCGCCTCCCGAACCGCAGGAAATGAGGCCGTCGCTTCTTATCAGGAAGATAATAAAGAACGTTAAAATATATTTTGATTTCGATAAATCCGACATCAGGGAAGACGCTACTTCTATACTCGACGACGCCGTCAGGGTCTTAAAGAAGAACCCGGACGCCGACATACTCATCACCGGGAACTGCGACAGCCGCGGCTCGGAAAAGTATAACGAAAAGCTCGGCAAGAATCGCGGGATTTCCGTGAAAAAATTCATGCTCGATCAGGGGATACCGGAAGAGCGCATCCGCATAATAAGCCGCGGTAAGCTGGACGCCATAGCGCCCGTTACGGATCTCGTAGGTATGCAGAAGGAGCGTAATGTCCAGTTCATGATCGCCGAGGTCGAAGAGACGATGATGGCATACGCGGGTAAACCGTCCGAAGAAGCAATACCTGTAACCGGCGAAGAAGGTAAATACATCGAAGAGAAGCAGGAAGAAGTAGAGAGCCCGGTAAAGGTCTCTACGAGGGAATATGTTATACAGCCCGGCGATTCTCTCTGGAAGATAGCCGCGAGAGAGCTTGGCGACGGCAACAGGTGGAAACATCTCTACGAGTTCAATAAAGACAGGATAAAAGATCCTAAGAAACTGAAAGCCGGTAAGATCATAATCATACCGATAGAATAAGGGGTGAGTTAATCAGTGGCAACCGCAGTCGATGTAAAAGATATTGTATTATCAGACCTTCTTAAGCAGAAGTACATCCAGCTCAATATCGAGAGCAAGGAGAAGGATAAGCTCCTTGCCGAGATGGCTGCTATTATATGCTCATCGGGTAAAGTAAAAAATAAGAAAGCTCTTTTAAGCGCTCTTCTTGAGCGTGAAACGCTCGGTTCGACCGGTATAGGCAGCGGCGTTGCGATACCCCATGCCAAGATCGACGGCGTCAAAGAGCCGATGCTCGCTTTCGGCAGGTCTCTGGAAGGGGTCGATTTCAATTCGCTTGACGGCGAGATGGCGTACCTTTTCTTCGTCCTGATATCTCCGAAGGAGGAAGTTGGCAAGCACCTGAAGATACTCGCCAAAATATCGCATATAATTAAGGATAAATTCACGGTCGGTCAGCTGAAGAAGGCCAAGACGGCGTCAGATGTCTTGAAGGTATTGATCGCCGCGGAAGAACATCTCAATATTTAGGCTGGACAAATAGGCCTTTAACTGTTTATATATAAAAATCCCCCAGGCAAGATGCCAGGGGGATTTTTTTGTTACCAGTTGATCTTATCTTTATGAGTTGAATATCATTCCGGCGCGTTTAGCGACCTTCATATAGATAGCGGTTGCGGCGCCGATCTTCAGCAGGTCTCCCGCTATGAACGGAAGGGCGCCTGCGCCTATGGCCTGCGGTATTGTCATCTTATACATATATACAAGCCAGGTGACCCCGAATGTATATATGACGGCGATACCGGCCGCGAATGATGCAGCTACCTGCAAAAGGTGAGCGTTTTTATTCTCGAGCATCCTGCCTATTACATAAGAGGCGACTGCAAAACCGGCAAAATAGCCTCCCGTGGGGCCTGCGATGAACGGCAGGCTGATGGCCAGATATATTGACTGGCTGAGGATCCCGAGTTTTCTACCAAGGACCGCTCCGCTCAATAGTACAAAAAATGTCTGAAGTGTTATGGGTACAGGAGTTCCGGCTACCGGTATCCTCACATATGCGCCTAATGCGGTTGCAAGGATAAAGAACGAGGCGCCTATGAAGGCGTTAACGGCCCTGTTGTTTATAACTTCATGAGTGTTATTTAAAGCGTAAGTTTTGTTCATGTCGACACCTTTCTTTAATGGATTTATACTATAAAAACCGGCCCTTGTCAATCAAAACTCTATCCTGCCGCCGGATCTTATCCATCTGCCCGGCATCGGTATGTCGGACTGTTCGGAGTAAGGCGTATCGAAAATATTCGTGATATCGCAGAATACCTCGAACGAGGATGATCCCTTCCTGAATATCTTTCTCGAGATCCCCCCATCTACTATTATGGATCCGGAATCGCCTATCCTTTTTTTGTAATTGAGCACTATACGGTTCTTGAAACCCATCGTAGTGAATTCACACCCGCCGGATATGTGCTGTTTAAGGTAATCGAGGGCATATTTTGAAAGATAATCATGTTTAGCGTATGTATCGAGCACTGTATATCCGAGAAATACCCTGTCAGGGCCCGGGATATTGAGGAGTTTTGCAGGTTCTATATTAAAGGAGAGTTCAAAGCCGTTCGTTTCGGAGCCTCCCGTGTTAGAGGCGCGCCACGGATCTCTTGCCGAAAGCCTGGTCCAGTCTATAGTATTCTCCGAATCCCTGTGAAAGAAGGTGGAAGAGAGATGCAGGGAGTCGTTCCTATAGTCCAGCCCGGCTTCGTATGACCACGCGCTTTCCGGCCCGAGGCTTGAATTCCCGATATTACCTCTATCTATATAATAAAGGTCGGTGAATGTCGGGATCCTGTAAGACCTTCCCGCCATGGATCTGATCGTAAAACCCTTTGATAGGGGGTAGCTTGCGCTTATAGAAGGGGAATATTGCCATCCAAATCCCGAAAAATGGTCCGCTCTCATACTTATGTTCATATTGACCGGTTCAAAAATATGCGGGGCGATCTCCGCGTAAAAGCCGCTGTTGAGCCTGTGATGGGTCTGGAGGCTGGTCGAATCGATCGTGTCCTCGGATACCTCGAATCCATATGCGGTGTCGGCCATACGGTTCTCCAGGGTGAAAGTTGTATCGAGGCCGTATTCATAGGTCGTGTGATAGTTCGTCTGCCATCCCGGGCGGTTCCTGTCCAGCAGGAACTTGTCCCGGTGGCGGCGCAAGAACAGCTTTGGCTCTATCGTGAGAGGCCCGCTTCGGGAAATACCCGATATCGTAAAAAATCTTGTGTCCGTGTGCTCTTCTTCATCGGGGTAGAGGTTGGAATAGAATTGATTCGCTCCATAATCCTTCTTTGCGAAACCGAAAAGGAAGTTATATCCGCCGAAGGGCGTATCGACGCTGGCGGTATTGGACAGGGCAATGTTATTGAACTCGGTCTCAGGCCTGTATCCCGTAGAACGGCTCTGTTCGAATGAAAAGCGGTCCTTCAGGAAGCCTATCGGGCATGTGACGGATACGGCGTCTTTAAAAAAATCGAAAGAACCTCCCAGCGCTTCAACCGTAACTTTTTTATCACCCGGTTTTTTAGTGATGATATTTACCGTACCGCCGAAGGAGTTCGGCCCGTAAATGCTCGACCCCGGGCCTTTCAATATCTCTATACGGTCTATATCAGCCGCCGTTATGGGAAGGTCCATCGTATAGTGGCCTGTCTGAGGGTCATTTATCCTCACACCGTCTATAAGTTCGGAGTTCTCTTCGAAAGTTGTCCCCCTGATATTTATGTCTGCCTGAACCCCTTCCGGTCCGCGCCTGCGGACATCGATCCCGCCCTCTGCCGCTATAATATCGGCGATCGCCGCTGCCGAAGCGCCGTCTACGGAGCTGCCGCCCAGAACATTGACGGATCGGTTAGATCCTGAACCCGGCGTCCTGATGCGCGAGGGGGTGACGACTATTCTTTCAAGGGCATGCTCTTCTTCGGCATATGCGGCACAGACAGAAGCTCCCAGGATCAATGCCACTATAAGGATTTTTTTCATAGGTAAAAAATAACACAAAAATAAACAATTGTAAACCAATAAAAAATATTAAGTTTACAATTGAAAAGATTTTTTTAAATAGGTATTGACAAAATGATACTAAGATGGTATCATTTAGACTGGAGGTCAAAGTGAAGCTTCTGACAAGAGATACGGATTACGCAATAAGGGCGCTATCTTCTATGGGGTCAAGCGGGGAATTGGTAACGGCCGACGATCTGGTGAAAAAGACGGGCGTGCCAAAACCTTTCTTGAGGAAGATACTGCAGATATTAGGGAAGAAAGGGTTCGTGAAGTCTTATAAAGGTATAGGAGGCGGGTTCAGGCTTTCGCTCCCGGGCAACAGTATTAAACTGGTGGATGTTATGGAGATATTCCAGGGGCCCTTAAAACTGAACGAGTGCTTTTTTAAAAAGATGGTATGCCCGAACAGGGCGACATGTCCTTTGAAGAAGAAGGTAGATAAGATAGAAAAATATGTAGTATCGCAGCTTGAGGCGATAACGATAGGATCGCTTAGCGCATAGGAGTAAGGATAGTGGAAAAGAGAAAGATCATAAAGATCGATGAAGAGAAGTGCAACGGATGCGGATCGTGCATCCCTAAATGCCATCAAGGGGTGCTCAAGATAGTGAAAGGTAAAGCGCGTCTTATGAGCGAAGTGTTCTGTGACGGGCTTGGAAAGTGCTTTGGCCATTGCCCACAGGGAGCTATTACAATAGAGGAGCGCCAGTAAACGAGAAAGGAGCGTCTGATGTTTTGTTATCAATGCGAACAGACTGCGGGAGGAACGGGCTGCACGAAGGGTGGAGTGTGCGGTAAGAGTGAGGATATACAGAGCCTTCAGGATATATTGCTCTATGGGCTCAAGGGAATTGCGGCGTACGCGTTCCATGCCAGGGAGCTTGGAGCACGCGATGAGCAGGTAGACGCTTTCATGCACGAAGCGCTCTTCAAAACGGTAACGAACGTCGATTTCGATATCAACGATTATCTGGAGATAGTATTAAGGTGCGGCCAGATGAACATGCGCGTGATGGAACTCCTCGATAAGGCGCACACGAGCAGGTTCGGGAACCCTGTGCCGACAGAGGTCAACACCGGGACGAAGGCAGGCCCGGGCATACTTATCACAGGACATGATCTTCTCGATCTTTACGAATTATTGAAACAGACCGAAGGGACGGGTATAAACATCTATACTCACAGCGAGATGTTGCCCGCACACGGATATCCGGAGTTAAAGAAATTCAAGCATCTGGCAGGAAATTACGGAGGCGCTTGGCAGGAACAGAAGAAAGAGTTCAATGCCTTCAGCGGCGCTATACTCGCGACGACCAATTGTGTTCTCATCCCCCCCGAAAACACATATAAGGACAGGCTTTTCACCGTCGGGATCACGGGAGTAAGCGGCGCAAAGCATATAAAGGCGAGGGATTTTTCAGAGATCATAAAAAAGGCAAAGAGCCTGCCTCCGCTGCCGGAGGCTCCGGGTAAAACGATAATGACGGGTTTCCATCATACGGCGATCCTCGGCATAGCCGATAAGATCATAGCCGCGGTCAAGGCCGGGAAGATCAAGAGGTTCTATCTTATAGGCGGCTGCGACGGGGCAAAGCCGGGTAGGAACTACTATACGGAACTGGCCGAAAAAGTCCCGCAGGATTGTGTCATACTGACGCTTGCTTGCGGCAAGTACCGGTTCAACAAGCTCGACTTCGGAGCTATAGACGGCATACCCAGGCTGATAGACATAGGGCAGTGCAATAACGCATATTCTGCGATACAGGTTGCGCTTGCGCTTGCAAAGGCATTCAACTGCGGCGTCAATGACCTGCCGCTGTCGATCATCCTGTCATGGTTCGAGCAGAAGGCAGTAGCTATCCTTTTGACGCTTCTTTCGCTCGATGTGAAAGGCATAAGGGTGGGTCCGACTCCGCCGGCATTTATATCTCCGAACGTCTTTAAGGTCCTTCAGGATAAGTTCGACCTGAAGCTGATAACTACGCCTGATAATGACTTGAAGCAGATCAATAAATAGCAAAAGAAAGGGGGCAGAATGAGTGTTATAATCAGATACTGGCTAAGGCCGGTAGCCCATTGTAAAGAGGGCTGCGGTATCAAGTCCTGAGCATGACGTTAAACTGCTCATTTTTTTATTTTTCAGGGTTGAGTAAATATTGCCATATGTTATAATAAAGCCGTATATCTTTAAGCAGGAGAAGGATGACGGTAGCGCATCATCATAAACTGAATAAATTCAAGCGCCTGAGATTAGCTCTGATCCTCACGGCGGCAGGAATGTTCTTTGAATTCGCGGGCGGGATGATATCGAACAGCCTTGCGCTCATCTCCGACGCGTGGCATATGCTCACGCATCTCTTCGCGCTGGGTATGAGTTATCTGGCCATGTTCCTGGCGCTGAGGCCCGTTACAAAAAAGAGGACTTACGGGTTTTACAGGGCAGAGGTCCTTGCCGCTTTTGTCAACGGCGTATTTCTGATATTCATATCGATCTACATCGTTTATGACGCTGTGGTAAGATTCCTTAATCCGCAAGAGGTGAAGATAGGCGAGATGCTTCTCGTTGCTTTCGTAGGCCTCGTGGTGAACGGTATAAGCATTATACTTTTAACCAGAGATCAGTCGCACGATCTTAATATCAGGAGCGCCATACTGCACGAACTGGGCGACATAGTGTCAAGCGTCGCTGTCGTCGTCGGCAGTTTTATAATATTTTACACGCGGAATTATATAGTAGACCCGATACTCGCGGTCTTTATCTGTATATTGATAGCAGTATGGGCGTTCAAGCTGATCGCTGAGTCGGCGGATATCCTTTTGGAAGCAACGCCCAAACATCTGGATATCGATGAAATGGTCGCGGCCCTTAAGAATGAGGTCCGCGGCGTTAAAGATGTGACGCATGTTCACGCATGGACGATCGCCTCATCCATGTATTCGTTGACGGCGAATGTCGTTACGGAAGACTGTAAATTGAGCAGCACAAAAGAGCTTCTGGACGATATAAACCGCCTGTTAAAGAGCAGGTTCCATATAGAGCATACGAATATACAGTTCGAGTGCTCTATGAAGAGAGAGGGGTG
>JBAYFK010000061.1:0-8029 GCA_041667225.1 Candidatus Omnitrophota bacterium | reverse complement strand
ATGGGCAACAAGGCGCGAAAATACCGCTATGTCCTCCATAGGAAATATCCTGGATATATTACTGTCGAAGAGAATGGTTATCTCGGGCTCGAACTCTTCATCCGCCTCCCACAGCACTATCCTTACGGGCACATCTTTAAAGGCGTTGAACTCTATGGCAACATCTCCCGCTTCAACCTTGCGTCCCTTGATCCGTCCCATAACGCTCAATAATTTTTGAGGGTCTCTACCGAATTTCTTCAGGAGGATCGCTATCGCCCCTTCCCTGAAAGCCGGATAGTATATCTCCCCGCCCTCTATATCCTTAAATGAGAGCCACTCGCTTCCGGGGGAGTAGCCTCCTCTCAGGGAGCCCGATACATAGTGGAGCAGTAAAATGACGAGTTGGTCTTTTACCGGGATATTACAAGCCGCAGAGCAGACCATTCTATTATCCACGTCTATCTCATACTTCTCCCCCATAAATGGGACGGAATAGAATACGGACCCGGATAATTTTCCAATATCTTCCCATGCTTTTGCGAGCGCCGCTCCATATGCCATAGTATCATTCTACTCATTTTTATTCCATAAATCAACTTATTAGGCTATAATGAACCGGTATGATATATGACCGTTTCCAAAATGAGTCCATCAACCATATAAATCAGGGTAACTCCGTAATAGTATCCGCTCCGACCGGCGCCGGCAAGACCGCCATCGCCGAACACGTAATAGAAAGCTGCATCCAGAAGAACGAAGGCGTAATATATACCGCCCCTATCAAAGCTCTGTCCAACCAGAAATTCCGCGACTTCGAAAGTAAATACGGGAACAGCATCGGTATATTGACCGGCGACGTTTCGCTGAATCAGGATGCCCCGGTCCTTATCATGACTACGGAGATATTCCGAAATAAGCTTCTTGACCAGCCGGACTCCCTCAAAAAATATTCCTGGGTCATCTTTGACGAGATACATTATATCGACAACCCCGAACGCGGGACCGTCTGGGAGGAGTCCCTGATATTCCTGCCGCCTAACATGAAGGTCCTTGGTCTTTCCGCAACCATACCGAACATACGCCAGCTCGCCCAATGGATGGAGTCGGTGCACAAAAAACCGATCAAGATGGTAATAGAGGCCAACAGGCCCGTACCGCTGCACTTCTTCTTTCAATACCAGAACAGTGTCTTCGACAGGCTTGGCGACCTCAGGAGATCGAAACGTTTCCAGCCGAATAAACTCCATTCGCTCATAAAATACGTCCGCGAAAAGAACGGCCTTCCGTGCATATACTTCGTCTTCGGCAGGAAACGCGCCGAGGACCTCGCGTTCGAACTGATAAGCCAGAATTTCCTCGACAATATCGAACGCTCCCAGATCATGGCCCTGTATGAGTCCCTGTGCGAAAGGTTCGACCTTAAGCACGAAAAGAGCGCCGCCAATATGCGTCCGCTCGTCGAGAAGGGTATCGCATTCCATCATGCCGGAATGCTCCCCACGTTAAAAGAGGTCATAGAAAGGCTCTTCACGAGTAAACTTTTAAAAGTGATCTTTACTACTGAAACTTTTGCACTCGGCATAAACATGCCGAGCCGCTCGGTCATATTCGATGATCTCAGGAAGTTCTACGGCAGATTCGTCAGGAACCTTAAGACGAGGGATTTTTACCAGATGGCCGGGCGCGCGGGCAGGCGCGGGATCGACGATGAAGGGTTCGTATATTGCCGTGTAAACCCGGCGAGGGTGAAGCTTGAAGAGGTCAAAGAGATCATTTACGGGAAGCCCGAAGAAGTGAAGAGCCAGTTCAATACTTCTTACGCCACGATATTGAACCTTTATGAAAAATATAAAGATAAACTTTTCGGCATATACCCCCTGTCGCTGCATTATTTCCAGGCCAAGATGCACCAGCAGAGAGAAGCGCTGAGGCTCATGGAGGCGAAGCTGACGCTCCTGAAAGATATGGGCTACATAGCGGGCAACGAATTGACGCCGAAGGGAAAGTTCGCCAAAGCCGTATACGGATACGAATTGATCCTATCCGAACTTTACGAGGAGAAGGTATTCGAACAGCTCGACGAATACGGCCTCGGCATCATCGCGGTCGCTTCCGTATTCGAACCGAGAAAGAATCAATATATGCCCCCCATCTCCCATACCGCCAATGATATACGAAGGGTGTGTGAAGAGATACACGCGGAGATGAAATCGAGAGAACTTAAAATGCGGATATACCCTTTCTGCAAACTTCCTTATTTTAACCTGTCAAAGGCAACCGATTTATGGCTCAGAGGCTCGCCATTCTCTAAGATCCTGCTGGCTACCGATACGGATGAAGGCGAGGTCGTGCGCTACTTCAGGATGGCGATACAGATCCTGCGCGAAATAGCCGACGCTCCCATATCTCCAGAGCTTAAAGCCAGGATCTGGAAGACCGTAACCCTTATGAATAGAGACATCGTAGACGCGGAAAAGCAGCTGCGGGAAGGTTAAATCCGTACGCGGGCTAAAAAGGGCCGATCCCCTTCTTGTACTTCAGGTAATCCTCAACTATCCTCTTATGATCGAACGCAAGGTCCATCTTCTTTAATTCCGCGGGGCGGACGACTTTTAATTCTGCGGCATCATCTCCGGCCCTCGGGATCCCTTTCGCCGAGGCGATGAATACGGTGCCTATAGTGTGAAAGCGGGGATCCCTTCCCGGGTCCGAGTACGTATGGAACTGTTTTATCCTCGATAATTTAAGTCCTGTCTCTTCTTTGGCTTCCCGCATGACCGCCTCTTCTAAGCTCTCGCCGTGATCGACAAATCCTCCGGGGAGCGCCCATCCGAAAGGCGGGTTGCTTCTTTTGATAACGACTATCCCACCCCTCACTTCTATTATCGCGTCAACAGTAGTAAAAGGCCTGCTTTCGAGTTCTTCCGTAAAATGGTTAAGATACCCTATGACCCCTTTATCGAATATGCGCGCCTCTATCTTGCCTCCGGGACAGAATGTGACCTTCTTTAAGGACGTATTGCCGGATCGAAGGGCTTTCAGGACTTCCTGCGCCATTATCTTTGCCGAAGCCAGGAGCGGGAACTCTCCGTCATCGCATCCGAGCGCCGAAAATGTTACCGACCGCGCTTTCAGGCGCGCCGCTTTCTTTAGGCTTGAGCTGCATGTACGCCTGATCCGCATCTCCATATCCGGAGAGGTAGACCTGAGCGCCTTCTTCACTACCATTCCGCGATCCCGGGAAGAGACCGCGCGGCCCAGCACCCTGACATCGCATCCGATGATCTTCATCCTGTCATCCATGGTTATTTTTGCTGGCGTACGAAAGAGACCAGTTTTTCCCGGACGTCATCGGGAATGGCCGTGGGCTTAAATTTGCCGTCGACGAATACGAGGACCGTCTTCGCGCTTACAACGAGCGTACCGTCCTCTTTCTTTATATCGTACCCGAATTCGAGGCTCGCTCGCGAGATCTTACTGAGCCAGGTATCGGTAACGAGCACATCTCCGTATATGGCGGGGGATTTATAATCGATCTCCTGTCTCGCCACGACGAAACCTACGCCGCGCTCACGGAGCTCTTTAATGTAGACCTTCCTGGCCTCGAGGAATTCCCATCTGGCCTCTTCGAGGAATTTAAGATAATTGGCGTAATAGACGACCCCGCCGCAATCGGTATGGTGGTAATGTATCCTTATCTTCATCGGCTCTTATTCTCCTATTATTTTCACAAGGACGCGTTTTTTCCGGCAGCCGTCGAACTCTCCGTAAAATATCTGTTCCCACGGCCCGAAATCGAGCTTGCCGTTCGTCACAGCGGCGACAACTTCCCGCCCCATGACAGTTCTTTTGAGATGGGCGTCACCATTATCCTCGCCCGTAAGATTGTGGTTATATTTGTGCCTTCCAAATGGGGCAAGCTTCTCAAGCCACTCCAGGAAATCCCTGTGCAGCCCCTTCTCATCGTCATTGATAAAGACGCTCGAGGTTATGTGCATGGCGTTCACGAGGCACATCCCTTCCCGCACGCCGCTCTCCTCGAGGGCGTCTCTTACCTGCGAAGTGATATTCACGAAGTCATATCTCTTCTCGGTATTGAACCAAAGGTATTTTGTGTAAGATTTCATCGGTCTTCCTTATATTATATCAGCTAAAGAGCTAAATCAACCTTTTTAAGCACCGCCACCGCCTCCAGGTGCCTTGTGTGCGGGAACATATCTACCGGTGTGACCTTTAAAATATCATAAACGCCCTCGAAGAAGCTCAGGTCCTTCTTCAGGCTTTCGGGGTTGCACGAAACATAGATGATATTCTTTACGCCGCTTGAAAGAATGATCTCCTTGCTCTTTTTGGTAAGGCCTATACGCGGCGGGTCAACTATTATAGCGGAAAATTCCGCGATCCTGCCCGACTTCTTAAGGCCTTCCAGGTACAGCTCGGCGTCTTCACTGACAAATTCCGCATTCCCGATCTGGTTCAGCTCCCTGTTCTTTTCCGCGTGGCGGATATTCCCAGGGATGATATCTATGCCGATCACCTTGTCAAATACGGAAGCCACCTGCAGAGTGATGCCGCCGCTGCCGCAGTAAAGATCGAGCGCAGCTCCGCCTCCGGACGATGAGGCCGCCTTTTTGACGACCTTGTACAACTCCGCGCAGCAGAACGGGTTCGTCTGGAAAAATACCCCGGGATCTATCAGGTAGTTTATGCCGTTGATCTTCTCTCTTATCGATCCGTCCCCGTAAAGGAGATAGACGTTTTCCGACAAAGTCACGTCCGATACGCCGTTATTTATACAGACGTATACCGACTTTATCTTTGCGAAGGCCTTAAGGGCCTCGACCAAGGCTTCGTACTTTCC
The DNA here is from genome assembly GCA_041667225.1 of Candidatus Omnitrophota bacterium. Taxonomy (GTDB): domain Bacteria; phylum Omnitrophota; class Gorgyraeia; order 2-01-FULL-45-10; family 2-01-FULL-45-10; genus JBAYFK01. The sequence continues at coordinate 3,186 of JBAYFK010000061.1, read as the reverse complement.
TTTTTCACGGGCAAATTCCTCTTTCTCGGCCGCTACCACTACTATGGCCATCATCTCGTCATAGAACTTGGAGTGCCTGAGCGCGACGTACCGGACGCGGCCGGTGCATTCGAACAGTTTATAGGGTTCGACGGAACAATCTTTCATCCACTTCTTAAATACGCCGAATATATCCCGGACATCCGGGCTGAATATCCTGCATTCGCTTAAGTCCACCACCCTGTTGAATTTTTTCTTTCTCCTCAATCCTATGAGCGTGTTGCCTTCAAGCCCCTTCACCATGAACTCCATCTTATTCCTGTAATGCCATATCTCGGGTGACGGGACCGTTTTCTCGAGGCGGCCGTCATCAAGAGAGGAAAATATCTCCTTTATCCGCGCATGTTTCAGGTCAAGCTGCTCGGTATAGTCCTTGTCCTGCCAGTCGCAGCCGCCGCAATCGTTGAAGTGAACGCACATTTTGTTCATATTTAATGGTTCTTTCTGTTAAGTTCCGTGTTCAGCTGTTTAAGCCCTTGGATCGCAGAGTATCTCTCTTTATCATACAAAGGGAATGCCGAATTATTATGCAGGAGAGGATCCGCGTCGAGCGCAATGCCCGATCGATCAAAGTAGGGCGTGCCCGGTACAGGCGAATATTCCTCGAGATGCACCCTTACGCCGTATTTGTGGCAAAAGCGCATCGACTCTTCCACTTCTCTTTCGGACTGGTCAGGCAGGCCGATTAGTATGTTCACCCCTATTTCGGACGAAGAATATCCGGCATCCTTCAATAGCGAGATCGCCTCTACCAGCTCCCGGTTATCGACCTTCCCGCCCGTAGTCTTCTGCCGCGTATCGTACGCGCTCTCGAAACCTATACGAGGAGCGATAAAACCGCTTCTGCGCAAGCTCTCGGCCAAGTCTTTAGTAAGGAATTTGGCGTGCAAACCGTTCGGCGTGTAAAAATTGGCCTTCACCCCGATATCGGCAAGTATGCGCAGGACCTCCATTATATAATTATCGGCATTATAAAAAAGCGCCTCGTCATAGAAGGCGAAGTTCTTTATGCCCATCTTCCTGTAAAAATGATCGATCTGCCGTGCGGCCTCCTCCGGTTCGATCTGATAGAACTCCGGATTCAGGAGATACCAGCCGCAGTAGCTGCATTTATACGGACATCCCGAAGACAATCTCAATGTCGCATAATCTAATCTGGGATACAGCTCATACGCGCTCATGAACCGACCGTCGGAGATCGCGCAATCTTTACCGGAGAGAGCGGACACCGCTTTAGCGATGCCTGACATGTCAGGCCCTTTAAAGACCATATCTGCGCCGCTATGCCGCGATGCGTGGCCGTGACAAAGAGTGGCGTATATACCGCCAAGCATTACCGGAGTCCCCGGAAAGTGTTCCTTAAGCAAGCTTATCGCTTCGAATACGCCGGTATACCAATATGTCATTCCGCTGGTCACGAGTATTATATCGGGCTTTGCGGTTTCTTCCAGCAGTATTTTAAACAGCTTCTCCGGCATCCCATGGCGCTTGTATTTGCGCGGGACATCTTTGAAAACGCCTGGTTTAGAAACCTCTTCGGAATGGTAAATACCACAGATCGGGATACGCCCCTTATCAGGTTTCTCACCGGTAAAAGATTCGAGCCTGGGGTTGAGCCGGTCCATGCAATCTATGAGTTCGACCTCGAAACTGTTGGCCTTAAGGAAGGACGCGATCTCAAGGAGGCCGAGAGGTTTAGAGAAAAGGTCGTAGCACGAGAAATCGTACACCCAGGGATTCACCAGCAGCGCTTTTTTCTTCATCATTTATATCTACTTCTATTTAACGGCCAAAAAAAGGAGAAGCCGCAAAACAGCTTCCCCTCCTGATATTTTTTTGCTCTCCTCTTATCTCGTTATCTCTAATATCTTGTACCTCAATGTTCCCGCAGGTATCTTGATCTTAGCTATCTCGTTCACTTTATGGCCTATGAGGCCTCCCCCTACCGGGGACGATACGGATATCTTATTCTGTGAATAATCGGCCTCTTCTTCGGCGACGAGCGTATAGGAAAGTTCTTCGCCGCTCTCAAGGTCTTTCAATTTTACGGTAGCCCCTATCAGCACTTCGTCTTTAGGTATATTCTCATCGTCGAGTATCTTGGCGCGGGAGAGCTTCTCCGCCATCTCCGATATCCTCTTTTCATTTAAGCCCTGGGCTTCTTTGGCAGCGTCATATTCGGCATTTTCGCTGATATCGCCGTGGGCGCGCGCTTCTCCAATCGCTTTAGATAACTCCCTGCGTTTCACGGTCTTCAGGTGTTCGAGCTCCAGCCTCATCTTTTCATGGCCTTCCCGTGAAAGATAAATATCTCCGCCCATCATAGCCTCACTTTTCTTTGCTTACTCTTTCGACCACTTTCTTCGCTAGTTCGATAGCCTGCTCGACATCATCTATGCTGAAAACGCCTGTAGGCGAGTGTATATATCTTGTGGGAATGCTCAAAACACCCGTCGGGACGCCCTCCCTGCTCATGTATATGATCGCGCCGTCCGTCATCCCGCCCTCGAGGACATCCATCTGGTACTTTATCTTATTCTTCTTCGCCGTCTCGACAAATAGGTCTTTGATCTTCTCGCCGACTATGACGCCCCTGCCGGACGCCTCTATGATAGTTATGGCGACCCCTTCTCCGAGCTTAAGCGATGAGTCTCTCTCTTTCATCAACGGAGTGTCGCCGGCTATCGTAGTATCTATGGCTATCGCAAAATCCGGGTCCACCTTGAACGCGGATGTCCTGGCGCCCTTTAATCCTACTTCTTCCTGTGTCGTAGCGACCGCGTAGACCTCGGCATCGACAGAGAGCTTCTCCATGATCTTGACTAGCGCGTAACATCCTATCCTGTCGTCTACCGCTTTGCCGTAGTAGAGCCTGCCGTTCAGCACGCCGGAATTGGGTTCGAATATTATCTGGTCGCCGATCGATATCTTCTTCTCGGCGGCCGCCTTGTCCTTGCATCCTATGTCTATGAACATGTCTTCGTATTTGATCGGGACCTTGCGCTCCTCATCCTTCTGCATGTGCGGGGGCTTGGAGCCGATAATACCGAAGACATCTCCGGATTTCGATTTTATCACGACACGCTGTCCGGGCAATATCCTGTCATCGATCCCGCCCACCTTAATAAAATAAACGAAGCCTTCTTT
>JBAYFK010000060.1:0-8106 GCA_041667225.1 Candidatus Omnitrophota bacterium | reverse complement strand
GGAATAGGGTTCGTACCGAAAAAAGCTTTCTTCAGCATGCCTTCAGGATATGAGCTGATGACGTTCGACGGCGATACGGCTTTTGTCGACACCAAAGGTAACGATCTCGATATCAGCTTATACGATCCGGCTAACTGGGAGCGTTACGGCTGGTCGGTATTCGGTTCCGTTGCTTCCGAAGAAGAGAGGGCAAAGCAGCGCAAGTTCCTTGCCGCAGCCCTTAAGAGAGCAAGCATGTTCCAGAAGGCCTTGTGGAGCGGCGATCCAGAAGAAGAACGCAAACACATTACCTATATAGTGCTTGGCTCCGACGCCAATCCTACTCTTGATAAAGCTCTTTTGAGCGATGTGGAGGGGCGCGGTAAACCACAGTTCCATCCTTCCGAAGAGACGGTAAGCAGCAGGGCCTTTGTTCAGGGGGACGGTACAGTAACCCGTAAGAGCCTTCTCGGCACACATACGGGAAGAGACGCCGAAAAAGAACTCCCGTCCGCTTACGAAATATTCTTTGCCCAGGACCATATTGATATGCCAAACGATCCCACATTCCTGGATAACGTGCTCCATTCACTATTGGATAAAAGAAATTAAACGAATAATAATAAAGGAGTAAAATGAAAAAGCGCGCTAAAGCACCGGAGCCGGCGGTCCCCGAAAAGCAAGGGCCGGATATGGCAGAGTTGATCGGCAAGATACAGCAGCAGCTTGCTGCATTGGATAAGAAGATAGATATCCTGGTTTCCAGATCTTCTTCGTCCCGTCCCCCCGAGACGAGGCCGAACCCGTCGAACGTACAGAAACCTTTTCAGGGTAACGGCCATCCGCAGCGCAGCAACGATATGAAGCAGGAGAACAGGTTCAGGGAAAGGGTCCTGCACAAGGCGATATGCGCCGACTGCAATAAACCCTGCGAAGTCCCGTTCCAGCCGAGGCCCGATCGTCCGGTATATTGTAAAGAATGTTTTTCGAAGCGTAAAAGTCCGAATCAGTTCAATGTAAGGCCGGAGAGCGGCAATAAGCCTAAAGTAGATATTGTTCCGACGGCGAGCCATGCGGTAAGCCATGCCGCAAAAGCGCCGGCCGCGGAAAAAGTAAAACCTGCTGAAAAGAAGAAGCCGGCAGCCAAGCGTAAAAAGAAGCGCGCTTAAGACTGCCGGAAAGTGCGTGACCGCTATTAATAGCGAGGGCTCTCATATGATAAAACGCGTATCACTAGTCGTCGTAGCAGTTCTTTCTTCCGCAGTATTCCTCTCATTTGCAACCGGCGTAGTATTAAAACAGTTCACCTTTAACGAGAATGACGCCCTCGACCAATGGTCGAAGATGGTCCTGAACGGCGCGGTCGATTATGAGCTGATCAAACAGGGCAGGGCGGGATATGTCCAGGCGATCAGTGACAAGGCATGCTCGGCCATCTACTACAAAATGCCGTATAAAGTGAAGGACTATCCTCTCCTTGGATGGAAATGGAAGGTCGTGGCGTTCCCGGATATTTCGAAGGCGCGTACGCCCAAAGAGAAGGACGATTACGCGGCGAGAGTTTACGTGATATTCCCCCATTTAAGTTTCACGTTCTCAAAGTTCATCGAATATGTATGGGCCGAGGATATACCGGCCGGGACAATCTTCGACTCGCCTTATGGCAAGAACGTGAAGATGATAGTCGTCCGCAGCGGACGGACGAATAGCGGAGAATGGGTATCCGAGAGCCGCAACGTCTATGAGGATTACGTCAAAGCATTCGGGACGGAACCAAAGAAGGACGCGGCCGCGATCGCGATCATGTGCGACGCGGACAGTACCAAGACCATGGCGGAATCGCTCTTCGACGATATAGCGGTATCTGCGCCTGAGACCAGGTCAATAGAGGAGGTTAAACAGATATGAACATAAGCAAACGCCGTCACTACCTTGTAGATAAGAATATGCAGTTCCGGTATATGGCCTTCGTAGCCGTGCCGCTGGTCCTGCTCATGAGCGGGCTCTATTACCTCATATACTATTCGGTCTTCACCCAGATGCTGATACCCGAAGCCGTCGCGACCACTCTTTTGCCGGCCATGAAGAAGGTCAACATCGTCGTCGCGGTATTCGTTCCCATCGCCATGTTCCTGCTCCTGCGCGCGGCGCTCGTATACTCCAACCGTATCATCGGCCCGATACCCAGACTGGAACGGGAACTGGACAAGGTCCTCGCCGGGGATTATTCCGCCAGGATAAAGACGCGCGACAATGACGAGCTTAAGCATTTCGTTGATAAGGTGAATTTGCTGGTCGAAAAGATGGAAGCGAAACGCATCTAGATCCGGAGGGTACATGGAAAGAAAAGGCGCAGTCACGTTAAAAGGAAACCCGGTCACCCTCGTAGGCGACGAGGTAAAGACCGGACAGAAGGCAAAAGATTTTATCGTCCTCGACCATGACTTGAAGGAAAAGAGGCTATCCGACTTCAAGGGAAAGATAAAGCTTATCGCTTCCGTACCGTCCCTCGATACGCCGGTCTGCGATTCGGAGATCAAGCGCTTTAATGACGAGGCGTCGAAAGTATCCAAGGACCTCGTCATAATATTCATAAGCATGGACCTGCCGTTCGCGCAAAAGAGGTTTTGCCAGGAGTTCGAGATAAATAAGATAAAGACCTTCTCGGACCATAAGGACGCGGACTTCGGGACGAATTACGGCGTTCTGATAAAAGAGCTGAGGCTCCTGGCGCGGGCGATATTCCTGTTAGATAAAGAAGATAATGTGAAGTATGTGGAGTATGTAAAAGAGGTGTCAATGCCGCCCAATTATGACGCGGCAATCAACGCGATAAGGAGCATGGGAATATGAGCAAGATCATGGAGTCGATAAATGCAGTGCAGGAGAGACAGGACAGAGCTAACGGTATGGAACCGGCCGGCGAAGAGTTAGGGACGCCTGTGCCCGTCCGGAGCGTTCAGCCAAATACATTTAAAATACCGAGCATCTCGAATATCATCATATTCACCCTGATCATATTCCTGATAGCGTTCCAGGCGCTGTCGCTCATGCAGCTTGCGGACCGTTCATCCAGGCTTGATAAAGATATAAAGAACGCCGTTCTCCTCATAAGCGATATGGATAATAAAGGAAATAATATCGAAGGATCCCTTAAGAGCGCTCTCGACGAGGTAGCTTTACTTAAGGATCAGATCAAGGGTATGCAGGATAATGCCGCATCGCTCGGACAAAAGATCGAAGATACGACAGCCTTATATAAAGGTATAACGGAAAGCGTCGATAAGATCGCTAAATCATCAAAGTCTAACGCCGACTACCTCATGATCATCGATAAGCGTATAGACCAATTGGCTGCCGAGATGACCCGGGCGCAGGAGGTTAAGCCCGGGAGCGTCGAGACACCTGAGGCCGAGGCGGGAGCGGAATAGATACTGTGATAACCGGAAAAATGAATGACCGATGAATGCCTGCTATGCAGAAGATAAGATACGAAGTTGACCCGCACAACAGGCTCGTAGTCGATGCCTCCGGTAAAAAGAGCGGCCTGACGAAATTCCGTAAAGTCCTCGACGGTCAGTTCAGGATAGAAAAAGATAATACCCTTTCCTACCACGTAAAGACCCCTCTAACGGAAGACCGCCGTATTCCCAGCCAGATCAGGATAAGAGGTAAGTGGTCCCTTACGGATAGGCACGATCTTTGCCTGACCCTGGATAAATCGGGGCGCGAGACGTTCGGGGACCAGATAGTATTGCAGGGCGAGATCTTGGATGTAGATGAAGGCAGCCTCCTATTTGCCGTCACCACAAAGCGGGACAATAAGAGCTTCTCCACCTACTGCCTGCGGCTCGAAGGCGTATGGAAAGCGGACGACAATAACCGCCTTTCATTCTATATAAAGAAGGAGACCGGCAGGAACGATATACTGATATTTAACGGCGCCTGGGAGATCGATAAGAAACACCGGATCGTATATTATTATGAGAAGGCCGATCTCATACGGAAGAAGAAGCGCGTGCATTCGCTTTTGTTCAAAGGCTATTGGGATATCAAAGGCAGGACCCGTATATCTTACGTGCTTAGCAAAAGTACCGGTTCCGTATTTGACCTCCAGACGTCCGTAGGTATATTCGGCGAAGAACGTATCGTGTACGAGTTGTGCATTGCCCTGACGGGAGAAGAGGCTCCGGTAAAGCGGGTAATAACATTGACCGGAAGATGGGAATTGAAGAAAGATATCGGCCTCGTCTTTAAAGTGGAATATGAGAAGAGAAAAGTGCGCTCGATAGTCTTCGGCGCCGAAGCCAAACTTACCGGTAAAGATATGGTAGCGTTCAGGCTCAAGAATGACGTAGAGAATAAGGACATAGGTATAAGCCTGGAACTATCCCGCAAGATCTTGAAAGGGGATGGAGAGGCATTCCTTAACTTTTTAAGATCTTCCAGAGAATCGTCTATATTCGCGGGAGCCGCATGGCGGTGGTAGACCAATTAATTTGAACGGAAAAGAAAATTGAGAACTTTATTACAGGTCAACAATATACATAAGGCATACGGCGCCCAGGTCATATTCAACGACGCCAGCGTGGCCATTTCGGAAGATCAGAAGATCGGCGTCATCGGCCGTAACGGAGCGGGCAAGTCCACGCTCTGTAAGATCATCGTAGGCATAGAAGAGGCCGACGGCGGCACGATCCAGAAGAGTAAACACCTGCGCCTTGCTTACCTAGAGCAGCACGATCCTTATAAGCTCGATGAGACCGTTACGTCGTTCCTTACGCGCTACACCGGGAAAGAGGAGTGGGAGTGCGGGAAGGTGGGAGCGCGTTTCCAGCTGAAGAACGAGATCCTGGCGACACAGATCGGCGATCTGCCGGGCGGTTTCAGGACGCGCGTGAAACTTACCTCGATGCTCCTCAAAGACCCGAACCTTCTTATCCTGGACGAACCTACAAATTACCTCGACCTCAAGACGCTGATCCTGCTCGAAGAGTTCCTGCAGGATTACCGCGGCGGATTCCTGATAGTTTCGCATGACAGGGAATTCCTTAAAAAGACATGTTCCCAGACGCTCGAGATAGAGAACGGATCGTGCACTCTCTATCCGGGCAATGTTGAGGAATATCTATTGTTCAAGGAGGAGCAGAGCCAGCAGATCGAGAGTTACAATAGGGGCATACTGGCCCAAAAGAAACACTTAGAGGCGTTCATCACCAGATTCAAAGCAAAGGCCTCAAAGGCAGGCCAGGCGCGCAGCATGATGAAGAAGATGGAGAGGCTGAAGACGATAGACACAGGCCATTCGATGGCGAACGTCAAGCTGAAGATACCGAATGTCGAAAAGAATAATCTCCCGTCGTTCCGCTGCGATTCACTCGATATAGGCTATCCGGAACGTAAAGTCGCCGCCGGCATAACTATGGATTTCAATCAGGGCGATCATGTCGCGGTTCTCGGAGATAACGGCCAGGGTAAGACCACATTCATGCGCACGATAGCCGGAGACCTGAAAGCTCTCGGCGGCGCTTACAGGTGGGGCCACGGCCTCAAGGTCGGTTATTACGCCCAGCATGTGCTTTCGTCCCTCGATCCGGAGTCCGATGTCCTGACGCACCTTTCAAATAAGGCGGGCCCGGAAATATTACGCCAGGATATCCTGAACCTGGCCGGCAGTTTTCTATTCAAGGGCGACGACGTATTGAAGAGGGTCTCGATATTGAGCGGCGGTGAAAAGGCGAGGCTCTGCCTGGCGGGGCTGCTCCTATCGAAGAGCGAAGTGCTTTTACTCGACGAGCCTACCAACCATCTAGATTTCGAGACGGTCGAGTCGCTCGGGCGGGCGTTAAAGACGTTCGACGGAACGGTCTTCTTCATCGCCCACGACCGCACTTTTGTCAATATGCTGGCTACACAGATCGTAGAAGTAAAGAACGGCACCGTGATGCGCTATCCGGGTAATTATGAAGAGTATGTCTACAGTATGGAGACGAAGGTTTACGACGAATTGGTCGAGGAGAAGAAAGAGGAGAAAAAATCGGAGCCTAAGCCTGTGCCGGCCGCCGTGAAGAGTAAGCTCGACCGCAGCGCATTAAGAAAACTTAAGTCCGAAAGGTCACGGCTCGAATCGAGGGTCGCGGAGGTCCATGAGCGTCTCGAGAGGCATAAAAAGGAATGGGCGGAGATAAGGGATATATTCGCCAACGACTCGTCTTCCTGGACGGCCGACCGCAATACGCGTTACGAATATCTCGAGAGGGTTATCGGCGAGGATGAAGACCTTTGGCTGGAATTGACCGAAAGGTCGGAGGTCCTGGCTAAAAAGATCTCCGCGGGTTAAGGCGAAAAGCTTGTCGTTTGCCGTTTTTGGGGTATAATTTAAAGATGCACGCGTAATTATAGACCGTAACATAACAATGGGGGTTAATATGGCAGATGCAAATGCGGTAGAGACGAAACATGATAAATTTAAAAGATTGGCAAACCCCAGGGTAGCGAACGCCCTGAAAAAAATAGAGCTGATCGGTAACCTGGCGGGCTCCGGATATGAATACACGCCCGAAGAGGTGGAGAAGATATTCTCCGCTCTCCAGCAGACGCTCGACGCTACGAGGAACAGGTTCTCCAAGATAAAGAAGGAAGAGACGAAGAAGTTCGAGCTATAGACGATCATATTTAAGGGGCATCGATGGAACGTATATTTATAAAAGATCTAAAGGCCGGCCAGTCCATAGATACGGAATTGCTCTTGAAGCACAAAGAGCTGCAGAGGACTAAGACGAATAAACCGTATTTAAAGATATCGCTTGCGGATAAGTCCGGCTCCATAGAAGGCAGGATGTGGGACAACGCGGAAGCCGCGGACAGCATAGTCGATATAGGTATGGTGGTATCCGTCAAGGGCAGTATCGAGTTATGGAGAGACCTGACGCAGATAAAGGTAGAGGATATAAAGCCGGCCGGTGCGGGAACGTATGCCGCCGCCGACCTCATCAGGGCGGTCGAGAATGCCGAGGAGATATTCACCAAGGTCAAAGGCTATCTTAACGAGATCACCAATGAACATGTCAGGGGCCTTGTAGATAAATTTCTCGAAGATAAAGATTTTATCAAACGGTTCAAGGCTTCTCCGGGAGCAAGAAGCTGGCATAATGCGTATATAGGAGGACTGCTCGAGCATACGTTCGAGGTCATGACGATCGTCCACAAAGCGTGCGAGCTCTATCCGATCGTGGATCGCGATATATGTTTAGCCGGAGCGCTGCTCCATGATATAGGAAAGATATACGAGCTCGATCCGGTCACATTCGAATATACGGTAGAAGGCGGGCTTATCGGCCACCTGCCGATCGGTTTTGAGATGCTCTCGCGCAAGATCGACGGTATAAGCGGATTCCCTGCAGCGCTCGCAACTCATCTTAAGCACGTCATCCTGAGCCATCACGGGGAATATGAGCAGCAGTCCCCGGTATTGCCCAAGACCCTCGAGTCGACGATAGTCTATCAGGCCGATGAACTTGTATCCCAGGCGAACGCCGTGCAGGAGCTGATCCGCGCGCAATCTGCCAGCGGGAAAGATTGGACGAACTTCGTCACTATTAAGAACCGCAAATATTTCCTTAAAGGGAAGCAAACAACCCAAGTTGATAAATAAAGTCACAAAGATATTCCATGAGAACGGCCCTATCGCCATGGGCCTGAAGGGTTATGAGCTCAGGCAGCAGCAGGTCGATATGGCAAAGGCGATATGCGGCGCGATCAGGTCGGGAACCCATCTCATGGTCGAGGCCGGTACCGGGATAGGCAAGAGCCTTGCGTATCTCGTTCCCTTCATCTTCTACGCCGTCGAGGAAAATAAGAAAGTCATCATCTCCACCAATACAAAGACTCTCCAGCAGCAGCTGTACCAGAAAGACCTGCCGTTCCTCGATTCGCATCTCGGGATAGATTTCAGGTATTGCCTATGTCTGGGGTCGGAGAACTATGCGTGCCTCCGGAGGCTTTCCAGCGAAGGAACGTATGAGATGTTCGATTCCGACACTGAGACACATGACATGAAACGCATAGTAGAATGGTCGAAGACTACGCGTACCGGGATAAAGTCGGATCTGGGTTTCATACCGAAGC
>JBAYFK010000059.1:0-8112 GCA_041667225.1 Candidatus Omnitrophota bacterium | reverse complement strand
CATCTTGGGCGAGAGAATCGCAAGAAGCGGCGTGAGCGGCCTAATGACGTTCGGGGAGCTTTCAAGGTGCACGTCCAGAGCGGCGCTCAAGTGCGGGATGGACAGGAATAATATTTGGCATTGCCGTAAACATGAAGAGATCGCTTCTATATTGGGAAAGGTGGCAGGAAAGGGAGACGCGGTATTGGTAAAAGGATCGCGGGGCATGAAGATGGAGAGAGTGATAGAAATATTATTAAAAAAGTAGAGGAGTACAAGGATGTTATATTATCTGTTGTATCCGTTGCGTGATTTCTGGTTCGGTTTCAATGTATTTAAATATCTGACTTTCCGGGCGGTGATGGCCGCCCTTACGGCATTTCTCATAGCTATAATATTCGGGCCTATGATAATAAATTGGCTGAAGAAGATGAACTTCGGGCAGACGATAAGAAGAGAGCATGTGGAGTCGCTGCACACGAAGCATAAGCACAAAGAGGGGACTCCCACGATGGGAGGGATCCTGATCATCATCGCGATAGCAGTTTCAACGCTCCTCTGGGCTGATATCATGAATGAATATCTTATCATATCGCTTAGCGTCTTCCTGTTCCTTGGCGCAGTAGGTTTTCTGGATGACTATATAAAGGTCGTGAAGAAAAGGAACCTCGGCCTCAGGGCCGCTCCTAAATTTATCCTGCAGCTCCTTGCGGGTTTAGCCGTAGCCATTTTTGTGATATACCATACGCCCATACCGACCACGCTCAACATACCGTTCATAAAGGAGATAGTCATAGACCTGGGTTTATTATACGTCCTCTTTGTTATGGTAGTGCTGGCCGGTTCCAGCAACGCCGTCAACCTCACGGACGGGCTTGACGGGCTCGCTATCGGATGCACCGTAATAGTGGCGCTCACTTATTCAGTCTTGAGCTATATATCAGGCAATTTTAAGTTCGCGGATTATCTCAATATATTTTTCCTGCAGGGCGCAGGAGAGCTTTCGGTGTTTTGCGCTTCGATGGTCGGCGCCGGCCTCGGTTTTCTATGGTTCAACTCATATCCGGCCAGCGTATTTATGGGCGATACGGGTTCACTTGCGCTGGGAGGGGCTATTGGCACTATCGCAATATTGATAAAGAAAGAGATGCTTCTTTTTATAGTTGGCGGCATATTCGTTGCCGAAGCGATGTCCGTTATCTTGCAGGTGTTATGGTTCAAGACGACGTAGAAGAGGTTATTTCGTATGGCCCCTATACATCATCATTTTGAGCATATAGGCTGGGCCGAATCGAAGGTGACGATAAGGTTCTGGATAATAGCGATAGTTCTGGCGCTCTTCAGTTTAGCGACGCTAAAATTGCAATAACGAAGGACTCGGGGTAAGCGGGTATGGAGCTAAAAGGCAAGAAAGTTACTGTGGTGGGATTGGGTAATAGCGGTATCAATGCCGCTATGCTGCTCGACGGCCTGTCCGCAGAAGTATGGGCTACCGATTCGAGAGATAACGATGATGTGCGCCGGGCCATAAAGGTATTTGGCAAAAGAGCGATAAAGACAGAGCTCGGCGGCCATACAAAAGAGTTCATTTCAGGCAGTGATCTGGTAGTCATATCTCCAGGTGTGGACGATAACGCTCTTCCGGTGAAGTGGGCGATATCGGAGGGCGTGCCTGTGATAAGCGAGATGGAGCTGGGGTATGAATTCTGTAAAGGGCGCATCATAGCGATAACCGGAACGAACGGCAAGAGCACGGTGACGAAGCTGATAGGAGAGATCCTGAAGAACGGCGGGTTCGATACTGTTGTCTGCGGGAATATCGGCAATTCGCTGTCGGGCGAAATACCGCGTATAAAAAAAGATACATGGGTCGTCCTTGAAGTGAGTTCGTTCCAGCTCGAGAAGACCATACGATTTAAACCGGCCGTATCCCTGATATTGAACATAACTGACGACCATCTGGACAGGTATAAGGCATTCGATGATTACTTCAAGGAAAAGTTAAAAGTCTTTGCCAACCAGGATAAGGAAGACGCGCTGATCATTAATCATGACGCATCAAATCTGCACAGCCTTGCAGAGACGGCAAAGGCAAAAGTATTTTTTTACAGCAAGTTCGATAAAGTGAACGGCGCTTACACTAAGGATGGCTCGCTCGTTTGCCCGGCTGGGGGTAAAGAGACGGTCGTATGTTCCATATCCGATATCCCGCTCAAAGGGATGCATAACCTGGAGAACGTACTGGCTTCGATCCTTGTCGGCAGGATCGCCGGTGTCGCCGAGAGCTCTATTAAAGATACGATAAGAGGTTTCAAGGGCCTTTCACACAGGGTCGAGGTAGTGGATGTGATCGACGGCGTTGAATACGTTGACGATTCAAAGGGTACGACAGTAGATTCTACATACAGAGCGCTTGAATCGAGCGACAAGCCGGTGATATTGATCGCGGGCGGCAGGGATAAGAACAGCAACTATCACGCTATAAAGGGCCTTGTCAAAGATAAGGTGAAGCATCTCATATTGATAGGCGAAGCCGCCGGGAGGATCAGGGAAGCTTTGGGCGATGTTGTCCGTACATACGACGCTCCGACCATGCTCGAAGCGGTCAAGCTGGCGCATAGTCTTGCAGAAAAAGAATATATGGTGCTCCTATCCCCGATGTGCTCGAGTTTCGATATGTTCAAAGATTATAAACACAGGGGCGATGTCTTTAAGGAAGCCGTAAAGAAGATAAAGGCGCTTGAATGAGAGATATCAGAAGTTCAATATTCATAATAGTCATGGTCCTTGTTGCGATCGGGATCATCATGATCTATTCAGCAAGCGCCATATATGCTTATGAGAAGATGGGGGACAGCCTCTATTTTCTTAAAAGGCATCTCTTATACCTTTTATTAGGCCTTGTTATGATGTTCATGACGATGGCCGTGAACTTAAGCACGCTTAAAAAATACGCTAAGCCCCTGATGATATTTTCCGCGTTCCTGCTCATAGCCGTTCTTATACCCCACATAGGCAGAGAGACAGGCGGAGCGAGAAGATGGTTCAGGCTCGGCCCCGTCAACTTCCAGCCGACAGAGCTGACGAAACTCGCCATGATAATATACATGGCGGACCTCCTGGCCCGCAAGAAAGATGAAGTGAGAAGTTTCCTTCACGGATTCATGCCGCCGGTCATGGTGCTCGGTTTTACCGTATGCCTTATACTTTTGGAGCCGGACCTGGGTACGGCCGTAGCGATATCCCTGATCACGATCATAATGCTCTTTGTCGCGGGTGTGAGGGTCTCTCATCTCGCGGCCTCGCTCCTGGCAAGCATACCCGCGCTGTATGTATTGGTATTCAGTGTCGCATACAGGCGGCGCAGGATCCTGGCCTTTTTAAATCCCTGGGCGGACAGGAGAGGTACGGGTTTTCAGATAATACAATCTTTCGTGGCGCTCGGTTCAGGCGGTATCTTCGGCGTTGGGCTCGGGCAGTCGAAGCAAAAACTTTTTTATCTGCCGGCATCGCATACGGATTTCATATTTTCGATAATAGGTGAAGAGCTCGGATTTCTCGGCACCGCCGCTATAGTGACCCTCTTCGCGCTATTTTTATGGCAAGGTATGAAGGTAGTATTTAAATCTGAAGGATTGTTCGAAAAGTACATGAGCATGGGAATAGTATCTTTGATCACGCTCGAAGCCGTCATAAATATCGGCGTAACTGCAGGAGCGCTTCCCACAAAGGGATTGCCGCTGCCGTTCATCAGCTATGGAGGGAGCGGGTTGATATTCCATCTCGCGGCAGTAGGCCTTCTATTGAACGCCGCAAAGACCTGTGAGGTACACAGATGAGGATACTGATAGCGGCGGGCGGATCGGGCGGGCACATATTTCCTGCAGTAGCTCTTGCCAGGAAGCTTAAAGAAAAAGAGGGCTCCGTCGACATTCTTTTCGTAGGCAGCGATAAGGCGATAGATAAGAGCATCTTCATCAAAGAGGGATTCCGTTACGCCCTTTTATCGTCGAATAAACTGTCTTACAAGAAGTCTATCAAGACTGTTATCTTCTTCCTGAGGCTCATCCTGGACTCCATCAGGTCGTTCTTTATAGTTGCCTCGTACAGGCCCGATTCAGTCGCAGGATTCGGCGGATATGTATCCGCCCCTATTTCACTAGCTGCTTATATTTTGAGAGTGCCGGTGATAGCCCACGAACAGAATGTAGTCCCGGGCAGGGCCAATAAGATCCTGTTCAATATAGCGCGGACGATCGCCTTGAGTTTTAAAGAGACCGGATCGCGCTTAGGAAAAAATGCCGCTAAGGTTGTGTTTACCGGAAACCCGATACGGGCCACTTTGGTCAGATCGGACAGGGCCGAGAGCCTGAAGAAGCATGGTTTTGGCGCAGACAAATTTACGATGCTTGTCATGGGCGGCAGCCAGGGGGCGCACGTGCTGAACGAAAAGTTCGTCCATGCGGTATCGATGATGGAAGAGTCCGCGCGTAAAAATATACAGGTGATACATATTACGGGTATAAAAGATTATTCATGGGCCGTCAGAGAATATGAGAAGATGGGCATCGATCATCGCGTTTATTCATTCACGGATAACATAGAGGATGCTTACAGCGCTTCGGACCTCGTCGTGACCCGCTCCGGCGCTTCCGCCATATTTGAGGTAGCGCTTTTTGGAAAACCGATGATATTGGTGCCTTATCCGTTTGCCATGAGCCACCAGGCAGAGAACGCGCGTGTATTTACAAAGAATGGTGCAGCTATAGAAATTGATGAAAAGGATTTGCAGCCAGAGGTGTTTAGGGATAGAATAGTTAGTCTGATTAATAACAGGAGCGCGCTTGACGCGCTTGCAAGCGGTGCAAGGAAGATGGGTATGCCGCAGGCATCGGATGACCTGGCGCAAGCAGTATTGAGGGTATCAAAAGGAACTTGATATGATATTAGATAAAAAGAATATACATTTTGTCGGGGTGGGAGGTATAGGAATGAGCGGCATAGCGTTCATACTTGCCGGTATGGGGTATAAGGTCTCCGGATCGGACCTTAAGATGAACGCTCTTACCTCAAAGATAGAAAATTCCGGCGGCAGGATATATAAGGGGCACAACAGTTCCAATGTTGGGCCTGAAACCGAGGCGGTAGTATTCTCTTCCGCCATATCCGGCGACAACCCGGAGATCGTCGAGGCGAAGCGTAGGAATATTCCTATTGTACAGAGGGCGGAAGTGCTGGGCGAATTATTGAACGCGAAAAAGGGTATCGCCGTATCCGGGACTCACGGAAAGACGACTACGACATCTCTCATATCGGTAATGCTGGAAAATTCAGGGCTCGATCCTACGGTGATAATAGGCGGGGAGATGGAAGCATTTAACGGCAACGCCAAGGCCGGAAGCGGGCAGTACCTGGTGGCCGAGGCGGATGAGAGCGACGGATCGTTCCTGCACCTTAAGCCCCTCTATTCGGTCATAACCAATATAGAGATGGAACACATGGACTATTATAAAAGTCTCGATGACGTGCTCAAGTCCTATTCCGCGTTCGCGAACAACATAAAAGAGTCGGGATCCGTTTTCTATAA
Source organism: Candidatus Omnitrophota bacterium (assembly GCA_041667225.1). Lineage (GTDB taxonomy): Bacteria > Omnitrophota > Gorgyraeia > 2-01-FULL-45-10 > 2-01-FULL-45-10 > JBAYFK01. The sequence goes on along the minus strand of JBAYFK010000059.1, from coordinate 2,546 downwards.
CTACGCCGACGCTAATGCCTCGAAGGTCCTGAAAGGTTTTAAGGGTGTGACTGAAAGCTTCGGGTATTCGCCCGACGCAGACATTCACGCCGTGGATGTTAAGATGGAAGCGTTCGATACGTCCTACACGTGCGTATATAAAAATAAGACGCTGGGCAAGGTTGGCCTTAAGATACCCGGCATGCACAATGTGCTGAACAGCCTTGCGGCAATACTTGTAGGATTGAGGATGGGGATCGCCTTCGATACGATAACGAATTCGATAAAGGATTTCAAGGGGACAAAGCGGAGGTTTCATCTGCGTTCCGACTCCGGAGACGTGATACTTATCGATGATTATGCCCATCATCCTACCGAGATAAAAGCGGTATTGAGCGCGTGCCGTAACTGGAAGGGCAGAAGGGTCATAGTGATATTCCAGCCGCACAGGTATTCGAGGACCATGCATCTTGCCGATGAATTTGGAAAGTCTTTTGATGGAGCGGATAAGCTTATATTGACCGAGATATATGCGGCGAGCGAGAAGCCTATAGAAGGCATATCGGTAAAGAGTATTTATGATAAGGTTAAATTGAACGGCCATATCGATGCGGTGATGATGGATAAAGGAAAGATAACCGATCATGTTATGAAGATCAAGAGGCCGGGCGATATGATACTGGTCTTGGGGGCCGGCAATATAACCGAGATCGCCGACGAGCTCTCCAAAAAACTGAGTGATAAATGATACATGGATAAAAAATTGATAGCCGATCTTAAAAAGGCCGTAAAAGGGAAGATACTTGTGCGGGAAAAACTTTCTATGCATACGTCTTTCCGCATAGGCGGGCCCGCGGATATCTGGGTCGAGCCCAGCGACACAAAAGAATTGAAGAAGATAATACTCTTCGCCTCAGAGCGTAATGTATCGCTCTTTGTTATAGGGACCGGTTCGAACGTCCTGGTCAATGATTCCGGCGTTGAGGGCATCGTCATACACTTGGGAGCCTCATCGTTCAGGAGCATAAAGATAAAAGGGAATAACGTAACTGTAGGGGCCGGATACTCCATGTCGGCCCTCGTTCGGCTTTGCTGCGAGAAAGGCCTGGCGGGCATGGAGTCAATGACAGGGATACCGGGGACCGTAGGCGGCGCGATACATATGAATGCCGGAGGATCCACAAATCCGATCTTTAAGAATATCGGTGATTTCGTTACGTCCGTTAAGGTGATGGAACCCAACGGAAGTATTAAAAGGCTCAAGAGAGAAGATATCCAATTCGGGTACAGATGCTCAAGCCTTCATTCCTATATAATCATTGAAGCTACCCTTAAGCTGGAAAAAGGGGACAAGGCTATACTGAATTCCAGCCGGATAAAATTCCTGGATATGAAGAAACAGAAACAGGCGCTCGACGCATACAGCGCCGGATGCGTATTCAAAAATCCGGAAAATTTTCAATTCACATGCGGCCAGATGATAGATATGCTGGGACTGAAGGGCGCTTCGGTCGGCGGCGCCGAGGTATCCGGAAAACACGCCAATTTCATAATCAATAAAAAGGACGCCAGCTGCAGGGATGTTATAGAGCTTATAAAGTTCATCAAGACGAAAGTAAAAGATAATTATAATATCGACCTGGAGCTGGAGATAAAGGTCATATAAGAGGGATGTGTAATATGAGTAATTTTGGAAGGATAGGAGTGCTGGCAGGAGGGCCTTCGAGCGAGAGGGATATAAGCCTTAGGTCGGGCAAAGCGGTCTTTAAGGCTCTCGGCGATGAGAAACTGGATGTAATTTTCCTCGATGTCTATGACGATATATATGATATAATCAAAAAAAATAAGATCGACGTTGCGTTCATAGCGCTGCATGGAAAGTTCGGTGAAGACGGGACCGTCCAGGATATGCTGGAAAAAGCCGGCATACCTTATACGGGTTCCGGCGTGGAGGCTTCAAGGCTCGCGCTCGATAAGATCGCTTCTAAAGAAGCGTTCATGAGAGCCGGCATATCCGTTCCGGAATATGCGGTATACGAGAAAGATTCTCCCATAGCCTCCGGCATGAACAAGCTTGGGTGGCCCATAGTCGTTAAACCGCAGTTCGAGGGTTCGAGTATAGGGCTTTCTGTTGTAAAAGATAAGGATATGTTGGGTCCAGCCCTTGACAAGGCCTTCAGTTGCGGTGATAAAGTTCTTTTGGAAGAATATATTACCGGAAGAGAACTGACGGTAGGCATATTAGGCGATAAACCGCTTCCCGTTATAGAGATCGTCACAAGGAACAAGGTTTACGACAACGATGCGAAATATAAGGACCCGGAAACTAAATATCTCGTTCCCGCCCCCATAGAAAGATCCGTATATAAGAGGGTCCAGGATGTGGGAGCGATGGCGCATAAAGCTCTGGGGTGTAAATTTTTCTCGCGCGTAGATGTGATGGCGGATGACAGCGGAAATACCTATGTCCTGGAGGTAAATACTATACCCGGAATGACCGAACGCAGCCTGCTGCCCAAAGCCGCGCAAGCGACAGGGATAAGTTTTACCGGGCTTTGCCTGAAGAT
>JBAYFK010000058.1:0-8155 GCA_041667225.1 Candidatus Omnitrophota bacterium | reverse complement strand
ATCTTTTTTTCTTATTATATCGATAGCGGCGGCGCGGTCCTTGGCCTCGACCGTCCCCGATACAGTCTTCCCTGTCGCATCCTTTGCCGCATATTTAAAATTCGCCATATAACTTTTTACCTCCGTTATTCTTCTATTCTTCCGAAGTGATCCTTAAAACTTCTTCAAGGGTGGTCGACCCGTTCACAAAGTTCGCCAGCGCATTGTCCCTGAGCGTCTGCATGCCGTGTTTGATGGCATACGCCTTTATCTCGTCGCTGGAAGCCTTTTTCATGACCATCTCTTTTATTTCGTCGTCGATCAGGAGCGCTTCCAGTAAACCCATCCTGCCGTAATATCCGCTATCGTTGCATTTTGGGCACCCTTTCCCCTTATAGAATTTTTTAATGCCTTTGGCTGCGAGTTCATCAGGGTTCAGTCCCACACGCTCCAGGATATTCTTCGGCACATCTACTTCCGATTTGCATCCCGGACAAATTTTTCTCATGAGCCTTTGCGCGGCCGTCATCAATATGCTGGAACCGACAAGGAACGGCTCTACACCCATATCTATGAGCCTGGTAATAGCGCCCGGCGCGTCGTTAGTGTGAAGAGTGCTCAATATCAACTGTCCCGTAAGGGACGCCTTGATCGCTATATCCGCCGTTTCGAAATCCCTTATCTCACCGACCATTATAACGTCGGGAGATTGCCTCAGGACGGACTTCAGCCCCTCGGCAAAGGTCAGGCCGATCTCTGCGTTCATGGGGATCTGTGTAATACCTTCCAGCTCATATTCTACAGGATCTTCAAGAGTTATAATATTTCGGTCGGGCGTATTTATCTGGTTTATTATGGAATAGAGCGTCGTCGACTTACCGCTTCCGGTGGGTCCCGTCAAGAGTATCATTCCATAAGGCCTGGAGAGCGCTGTCTGGAAAGTCTGGAGCGGCCCGGGCAGGAATCCGAGCTTTTCAAGTCCCAGGCTCAGGCTCGACTTATCAAGTATCCTCAGAACGATCTTGCCTCCGAATGTGATAGGAAGCACGGAGACCCTGAAATCTATCTCTTTGCCTTCAAAACTAATCCTGAAACGTCCGTCCTGCGGAATACGTGTCTCGGTTATGTCCAACTTCGACATGATCTTGATACGCGCGATGACAGCATTCTGGTTCTTCTTCGGCAGGGACAGGACTTCATGCAGGGAACCGTCGATCCTGTACCTGACCCTGAGAGATTTTTCCGCGGCTTCGATGTGTATATCGCTCGCTCTTCTTTTCAGGGCCTCATTAAGTATCATGCTCACTACTTTAACTATCGGGGCCTTCTGGCTCTGTTCGGTCACTTCGCTTACGTCGATCTTCTCTTCCTCAAGGACCTCTATGTCCGCAGTCTCGGCCTCTTCAAAGATATCGGTTATTTCCGACGACACCTGAGAGCCGTAATAGAGATTGATCGCCGCTACAAGGTCGGTCTCTGTAGCCAGAACAGGGTCTATCCTGAAATTCGTTATCATCTTTATGTCATCGATCGCGAACAGGTTCAGGGGATCCGCCATAGCCACAGTGATCATATTCCCCAGCTTCGATATCGGAAGGATAGAATACTGCCTTGCCGTCTTCTCGGGAATAAGGGCTATGATATCTTTATGTACTTTATATTTCGACAAGTCTATGAGAGGGATGTTCAGCTGCTGGCTCATGACGACCATGAGGCTCTTCTGGGAGATCGCGCCCTGGTCGACCAGCGCCTTACCGAGAGAGCCGCCGAATTTTTTCTGCGTCTCTAAAGCCTTGTCGAGGTCCTTCTGTTTTATAAGGTTGCCGTTTATGAGGACTTCGATAAGCTTGTCTTTGAATGAGTTGAACATATTATCCTATATCTCTATATCCTGGTCCCCGACAGTAACCCTAAGGACTTCTTCGATAGAGGTCATACCTTCTATAACGCTCTTTACCCCGTTCTCCCTCAATGTGATCATGCCTTCCCTGCGGGCCACTTCCCTTATCTTATGCTCCTGCGCTCCCGCAAGTATGAGTTCTTTTATAGCGGGAGAGATCGGAAGTACTTCTATGAGCGGCAGCCTGCCCTTATATCCGGTCTTAAGACATGTGCTGCAGCCCTTTCCGCGGAAAAATGTCTGCCCTTTTTCCAGTTTAATATTCAGCTTTTCCAGTACCGTCTTATCAGGGACATAAGGTTCCCTGCAACCGCGGCATATCCTTCTGACAAGTCTCTGAGCGCCTACAAGGACGAGAGAAGACGTGATCAAAAATGGTTCAACGCCCATATTCACAAGCCTGACGATCGAACCTGTCGCCGAGGTCGTATGGACGGTACTCAATACAAGATGCCCCGTTAAAGCGCTCTTTATGGCGATATCTACGGTCTCGAAATCCCTTATCTCACCTATCATTATGATGTCGGGGTCCTGGCGCAGAATGGATCTCAATGCGCTGGCAAAAGTAAGGCCTATGTCGGGACGCGCCGCGACCTGGTTCAGCCCGTCTATAACATACTCTACGGGATCTTCTACGGTTACCACGTTATCTTCCGGAGAGTTGGCATAAGCCAATACGGAATAGAGCGTCGTCGTCTTGCCGCAGCCTGTAGGGCCGCATATAAGTATCATCCCATGGGGACGCGCGGACGCTTTCTTTATCTCGTCAAGGGCATGCTGGTCGAGGCCGAGCTTATCTATGTCGAGCATAGCCTGCGATTTATCGAGTATTCTCAAAGCCACCTTTTCACCTTTGCTCGACGGAAGCACGGATATCCTGAAATCTATCTCTCTTCCATGCAGCCTGACCTTGAACCTTCCGTCCTGAGGAAGGCGCCTTTCCGCTATGTTCAGGTCCGACATGACCTTTAACCTTGAAATTATTGCGGAATGCAGCGATTTCGGCGGACGTTTGCCTTCCTGCAATATACCGTCAACCCTATATCTTATGCGCATCTCGTTCTCGAGCGGCTCGACCAGGACATCGCTTGCCCTTAAATTGACCGCCTCGGTCAGGAGCATATTCGTGATCTTTACGACGGGCGCGTCCTGCGTCATCTTGAGAAGATCCGAGGAAGTGGCAGAATCCTGGGAGGAACCATCTTCAAGCACTTTAATATCGGACCCCGCGCTCATATCGTCGACGATCTTCTCTACGGTCGTGAGCATATCCTCTTCGTAATACTGGTTTATGGCCTCGCGCAGGTCCTTGTCATTCGTAATGATGGGGTTTATTTTGAAGCCGGTCAGCGTCCTCATATCATCCATAACGAAAACGTTGAGCGGATCTGCCGTAGCGATGGTGAGAGTCTCGCCCATCTTTGCTATGGGAACGATCTTGTACTGTTTAGCCGTCTTTTTGGGTATGAGCTTTATGACAGCGGGATCTATCTTATAACGGGAAAGATTTATAGGAGGTATGCCGAGCTCCTTGCTCAGCACCACCATGAGGTCATTCTTCGAAACAAGGCCCAGCTGGACGAGGACATCGCTTAACGAGCCGCCTTTTTCTTTCTGCACATTGAGCGCCGTCTCGATATCGCCCTGTTTTAAAATGTTTTTACTAATGAGTATCTGGGTAAGCTTCTCTTTTAGGGATGGGATCATCTATTTTTTGACGTAGTGTTTTTTAATCGCGTTACTTATATCGGTCATGGTACTGACGAATACCTGGACCTTACATTTCGTGATCAACTCTACATCTTCGACTGCCTGTATATTGAGCGGGTTCGACATGGCTATAGTGATCAGGTCTTCGATCCTGTCTATGGCGATAAGATTATATTGCGTCGCTACGTTCTCGGGGATGAGCTGTATGACCTCGGGCGTTACTTCATAGCTTTCCAGGGGAAGATACGGGAAACCGTACTGTACGGTAAGCGCCTGGGCTATCTCTTCTTCGGTGACAAATCCGAGCATGACCAGTATCTGGCCTATCAGCCCTCCCTTTTCCCTCTGAAGCTTGAGAGCCTTATCGAGCTGGTTCTGGTTGATAATACCCTTTTCAAGAAGGAGTTCCCCCAACTGCTTCATCGTTACACGTTTTATCGGCGCCATTATTCAACTACCTCTTTTTCAATAATTATTTTTTAAATATCCTCATCAGGTCTTCAACGTCCATCGTCCTGGAAAGCGCATCTTCATAGGATATCAGCTTCTTCTGGTAGAGTTCGTAAAGAGCCTGGTTCATAGTCTTCATGCCGTCTTTCTGCGACGTCTGCATCACCGAATATAACTGGTGCACTTTCGCCTCGCGTATAAGGCTGCGGATGGCAGGATTGGCTATCAGGATCTCCATAGCCAGGACGCGTCCGTCCTTACCCATCTTGGGTATCAATTGCTGCGAAAGTATGGCCGTCAGGACGAATGATAACTGCGTCCTGATCTGCTGCTGCTGGTGCGCAGGAAATACATCTACGATCCTGTTTATCGTCTGAACGCAATCGGATGTATGGAGCGTCGCGAAGACCAGGTGGCCCGTCTCGGCGATTATGAGCGCCGATTCTATCGTCTCAAGATCGCGCAGTTCGCCGATCAATATTACGTTCGGGTCCTGCCTCAAGACGTGCTTCAACGCCCCGTCAAACGAATGAGTATCGCTGAACACTTCGCGCTGATTGACGATCGATTTTTTATTTTCATGTATGAACTCGATGGGGTCTTCGATCGTTACGATATGACAATGGCGGTCATTGTTTATCCAGTTTATCATGGACGCAAGGCTCGTCGATTTTCCGCTTCCTGTGGCGCCTGTAATTAGGACGAGGCCCTTAGGTCTCTTACAAAGGTTCGTCGCTATATCAGCCGGAAGCCCGCACTCCTCGAACGACCATATGGTGTACGGGATGATCCTTATCGAGGAAGCGATCGTGCCCTTTTGTTTAAATACATTCACCCTGAAACGACCGAGGCCTATGATCCCGAACGCCATGTCGAGTTCCAGGTCCCTCTCGAACTTATCGATGAGATCCTTGTTCAGCATGCCGTAAGAGAGAGCCTTGGATTCCTCAGGCGTAAGCACATGATCGTCGACCGGAACGAGCTTCTCATCTATCCTGATCTGTATGGTAGAATCGGCGGATATATGAAGGTCTGAGGCGTTCTTCTCGACCATCAAATTCAAGAGGCTTTTCATATCACGAGCCATTATCGATCTCCTGCGATCATTATAAAGATACTTTGTTCTTGCCGGACTTTTTAGCTACATGCAGCGCATCGATCGCTTTTTTGAAGAGCTCTTCGCGCGTCGATCCGTCTATCGGATTTTCGCTGACGCCGGACGACACGGTAAGGTTTACGGAGCTTCCTTCTTTCCCGAAGTTCGCCATCTCGACCCGTCTCCTGATGTCTTCCGCTATGGCGGCTGCTTCTTTTTTATTCTTCTCAGGCAGAAGGACCGCGAATTCATCGCCGCCGATCCTGCCGACCTTGCTCATGGGCATCGCGTTATCTTTTATGAGCTTCCCGATCTTTTTTAAGAACTCTTCGGCTATCAGCTCGCCCTTCGAATCCCTAAAGGCGACAAAATTGTCCACATTGACGACTATGAACGAACAAGGCCTCTGATAGAATATGGAACGCTTTATCTCTTCTTCCAGCCGGGTCAACAGATAATTTTTATTGTAGAGCCCCGTAAGCTCGTCCACTATCGCAAGTTCTTCGGCTCTCTTGACAAGCGTATCGTTCTCTATAGCTATAGTTATCTGCTTTGTAAAGACCTTGACCAGGTCGATATCATCTACTTTGAATTTGAAGTTGCTCATCCTGCTTCCCAGCACGAGCAGGGCAAGGTTCTTCTTGCCGGAATAGACAGGTACGGCCAGTATGTTCTTCACGTTATACGACTGTTTAAAATCGTCTATAACCTTGGAGCCCTTTACGCCGTCATCGATGACCAGTACGCTGCGGTCCTGGAACACTTTTTCGAGCAGGCTTTGGCCGTTCTCATTGATAACGACATCGATCAGCTTTTCGCTCTCAATGTTATAAGAGACTTTCGGAACGAAATCGCCGCTCTTGGGCCTGGAAATATAGAGCACCCCGAAGCCCGTATCAAAGAGCATCGCCACTTTCTGTACCGACAATTCCATGACGGTATCCAGCTCGACCGTGCCTGTAGAGATGATCTCGCCTATCTGCAGCAGGCTTGAAAGCGCAAGTATCTTCTTATGTATCTCTACGTTTATCTCCCTGGTCTTCTGCCCGTAGTTCTTAAGCTCATCCAGGTTATTCTTTATTCTCTGGGTCATCACGTTTATAGATTCACCGAGATTACCTATTTCGTCATCGCTCGCAACCACTATCTTCCTGTCATATTCGCCGCTTGCGATGATCTTCGCTTCAAGAGCCATGTCGATCACAGGCTCGACCAGTTTTTTGGCCAGGCCGAACCCGGCTATCGAGATCACCACGACAGCGAACATTATCGCGCTGACATCAGTGATATTCTTTAATTGGGGAAATATATAGTTGGAGATCAGGTAGGTGCAAGCCAAGAGCGGGATTACGGACATTATGCTGAAAGCCAGCATAAGCTTGTACCTCAATCCCTTGCTGGAACCTCTCCACTTTTTGGATAGCCATTTCATATGCCTGTCTCCTTATTCGCTTGAACTACTATACAAGAGGATAATAATATTGAGTTGTAGTTGTACAATATTTGCATAAACATCCAGTAATTTCTTTAGTATACATGATAGTATGTAACTTGTCAAATTGACAACTGTTTTATAAGGGCCTCTTTGGTAACCCCTGTATCAATAAAATCCCACGCGAAGATCTCATCAAGAGGCCTCGCCCTTTTCAAATAAAAATCGGGATCGACATTAGCCGCCTTGAACGCCTCAAGCCAAAGATTAAAATTGAAGTATTCCTTCCAGCTGTCGAATTTTGCGCCTGCTTTCCATGCCTCATAGATGGCGCTGCCTAATCTCCTGTCGCCGCGCGAAAATACGCCTTCGAGAAAACTGCGCTCGAAGTAATTGAAATCGAGCTCGATCATCCTGCTCTTAACGCGTTTTCTAAGCATATCGCGCTTCGCCTTTAGACTCTCAAGGCTTTCCATGACACTCCATTGAAAAGGCGTGTGCGCCTTGGGAACGAACGCGTTTATACTGGCGGCAACGTGGGCGTTCTTGCCGTCTACAGACCGCCTGAGGTCCGACACGCGCTCGGTCAGGGTGGCTATTTCCAGGACATCCTCATCCTTTTCCGTAGGCAGGCCTATCATGAAATAGAGCTTTACCCGGTTCCATCCTGCTTTAAAAGACTCTTTGACTGCTTTATATAAGTCTTCTATCTCTATGTTCTTGTTTATCGATTTACGCAGGCACTCACTACCCGATTCAGGGGCGAACGTGAGGCCGCTCTTTTTGACCTGGGATATCAACATGGGAAGATTACTCAGTATGTCATGTATCCTCAACGACGGAACGGATATTGAAACAGCCTGGTTATCGAACATCTTGTTCATGCCTTCCATGATCTCCCTGATCTGGGAATGGTCCCCGCTCGATAGCGAAAGGAGCGATATCTCTTCGTAACCCGTCGACTCGTACGTCTTCTTAGCGAGCTCGAGGATCTTTTCTTTAGACCTTTCACGCGCAGGCCTGTAAGTGGCTCCGGACAAACAGAATTTGCAGGCATGTTTGCAGCCGCGCAGGATCTCTATAGGGATGCGGTCGTGTACGATCTGTATATAAGGGACGATCTGGTCTATGGGGTAATAAGCGTTCTCGAAATCCCTTACGATCCTTTTGCTGACTTTCGCCGGAACACCTTCTTCGGCCGGCAAAAAACTTTTTATAGTGCCGTCTTCATTATATTCTACTTTGTAAAGCGACGGCACGTAGACGCCTTCGATCTTCGCCAGAGCTTTTAGCAATTCTCTTCTTGCGGGCCTGCCGGTACCGCCGGACGGCCTGATCTTTTTATACGCATCCAACAGTTCGCTCATCGCCTCTTCAGCGTCCCCGATAACGAACGCGTCGATAAAATCAGACAGGGGTTCGGGATTATAAGCAGACGGCCCGCCCGCTATTATAACAGGGTCGCCATCGCCCCTATCGGAAGACCTTAACGGCACTCCTCCGAGGTCGAGCATATTCAGGACGTTCGTATACGTCAGTTCGTAGGCAAGGCTGAAACCGACGATGTCGAATTCTTTCAGCGGCTTTT
>JBAYFK010000057.1:0-8396 GCA_041667225.1 Candidatus Omnitrophota bacterium | reverse complement strand
CTTTTTCTACTATAAAAGCGCTTGCGCCGCGCGCACCCTTAGTCTTATCGGTAATTGCAATGACCGTATAGACCTCTGCTTCGCCGGCATTTGTGATCCACTGTTTTGTCCCGTTCAATATATAATAGTCGCCTTCTTTTCTGGCAGTCGTCTTGATAGAGCCTGCGTCAGAACCGGCCTCTGCTTCAGTTATACAAAATGCCGCGACCCTTTTACCCTTCGCGATATCTGGAAGGTACTTCTTCTTTTGTTCCTCGTTGCCATACAAAAGTATCGGGTAAGTGCCGAGCGCCGTACCGGCAAAACCGAGCGCTATACCGCCGCACGCCTTTGACAGCTCCTCCGCGACTATACACATCTCTAATACGCCGCCGCCAAGGCCTCCATAAGCTTCCGGGATATAAATACCGAAAAGGTCGCTGTCGGCCAATACTTTGATGATCTCCCATGCAAACTCTTCCGTCTCATCATACTTGGCTGCTATCGGCCTTATCTTGTCATTGGCTATCTGGCGCGCCAGATCTCTGATCATTACCTGTTGTTCATTCAGCAAATAGTCCATAAAAAAGCTCCTTTTTGGATTCCGTTACTTATTGAATAATAATGCGGAAGATATGTCACGCGGGCGAGACTATTTCATCTTGCCGATGATCAGCGTGGCGTTATGTCCCCCAAAACCAAGTGAATTTGACATACAAATATTGAGTTTTGCAGCTCTTGGTTTGTTAGGCACATAGTCCAGGTCGCATTCAGGATCGGGTGTTTCGTAGTTTATGGTCGGAGGAATGATACCTTCCTTTATAGCCAGAGCGCATGCGATCAACTCTACCCCGCCTGCGGCGCCGAGAAGATGGCCCATTACAGATTTTGTCGAACTGATCGCAACTTTCTTTGCGTGATCGCCGAACACTTGCTTTATTGCAAGCGTCTCTATCTTGTCGTTATAGTAAGTGGATGTGCCGTGAGCGTTGATATAATCTATATCCTGGGGTTTTATTCCTGCATCTTTTATAGAGGCGCCCATGCACCGTATGGCGCCGTCCGCTGCAGGATCGGGAGCTGTCATATGATATGCGTCTCCGCTCATCCCGTACCCGAGCATTTCACCATATATGCGAGCATTTCTCTTTATAGCATGTTCCATCTCTTCTAAAACTACTACTCCGGCACCCTCTCCCATTATAAAACCGTCCCTATTCTTATCGAAGGGCCTGGAAGCATGCTCCGGATCGTCATTACGCAGAGAGAGAGCTTTCAATGCACAGAACCCGCCAAACCCCATATTCGTCAAGGCGGCTTCCGCTCCTCCGCAAAGCATGATATCCGCTTCGCCGCGCTGTATGACCCTGAGGGCATCGCCGATAGCGTGATTTGCGGTAGCGCAAGCTGTAGCTACGGCTGAATTCGGCCCTTTTAATCCCAACTGAATTGATATCTGCCCGGATGCCATATTGACAATAAGCATTGGGATAAGGAATGGGGATATTCTGTCCGGACCCCTTTCAGGACCCAGCTTGAGGTATTGTTCATGCTCTTTCTCTATAGTATGCAATCCGCCGATACCCGATCCTACAATGACCCCGAACCTGTTCCTGTCCGTCTTGTCCAGATCGATACCCGAATCGTTGAGCGCCATCTTGGCGGCAACGACCGCGAACTGGACAAAAGGATCCATCCTCTTGACATCTTTGAGTGACAGATATGGGGTAGGATCGAAGTCTTTTACCTGCGCTGCAATCTTACAAGTAAAATGCGTGGGATCAAACTTAGTTAAGCGGCCAACACCACTTTTTCCTTCAAGAAGAGACTTCCAGAATTTATCGATGCTGCTTCCGATCGGAGATACTGTTCCGAGCCCCGTAACAGCAACGCGTCTTTTATTAAGCATTATATAACTTTATTTTCCGGACTTCTCTTCAATGTATCTCAGAGCATCTCCTACAGTCGCGAGCTTTTCAGCGTCTTCATCGGGGATCTCTATTCCGAATTCCTCTTCGAGCGCCATAACGAGCTCCACCGTATCGAGCGAATCCGCTCCTAAATCGTCCACAAACTTCGCGTTCTCTATTACTTCTTCCTTCTTCACACCAAGCTGGTCCGCTATAATCTGCTTTATCTTATCCTGAGATACTGCCATTTTACCTCCTTTTGTTACACGCGGTTTTGGCATTTACCCCGCGCGTACCTCTTTATACATTAAACTGCTCTATTTACATAACCATTCCGCCGTCAACCTGGACCACTTGTCCCGTTATATAGGCCGAATCGTCGCTTACCAAAAATAATGCGAGATTTGCAACATCTTCGGCCGTGCCAAGTTTACCAAGGGGAATATGTTTCAACATCTCGCTCTTCACTTCGTCAGAAAGCTTTGCTGTCATATCCGTCTGAATGAATCCGGGTGCGATAGCATTCGCTCTGACGTTTCTTGAGGCAAGCTCTTTAGCGACAGACTTCGTAAAGGCTATCAAGCCCCCCTTAGATGCCGCATAATTAGCCTGACCGGCATTACCCATCACGCCTATGATGGAGGCCATATTTACTATCCTACCATCACGCTGCTTCATCATGATCTTCGATACGGCTTTGGTGCAATTGAACGCGCCTTTAAGATTGACGCCGAGCACCATATCCCAGTCAGACTCTGACATCCTGACGAGAAGACCATCTCTTGTTATACCGGCATTGTTTACAAGTATATCGATTTTTTTAAATTTGTCAAGCGTTTTTTGGACGAACTCTTCAACCTGGTCCGACTTCGTAACATCGACGATCCCCGTCGTGACTTTACGCCCCAGGGCCTCGATTTCCTTCTGTGTAGAAGCGAGGACTTCGGCATTGACATCGCATATAGCTATGTCCGCGCCCTCCCTGGCAAAAAGCATCGATATCTCTTTTCCTATACCTCTTGCGCCACCGGTAACTATTGCGATCTTATCTTTTAATATCATATTTCCTTTCCGCTAAAATTTGACATATTTTAACAAGTAGATTTTTTTTGTCAAGAAAATAGTTTTTCTTTTTACGAATGATCTCTTTTTTTATGCTTAACCCAAAGCGCCGAAAGTATACATCAAATTAATATAATCTACCTTTACAGGCACAACATCCCTCATCAGCTTGTCGGGCCCGCTGAAAAGCATCTTGATATAATTATCCGAATATCCTTTAAGGAGCCCTGTGGTACGATCCCGCTTGGTCTCTACCAGCACGTCCAGCTCCTTATTCAGGAAAGAGCTCCTGTAAAGATATGAAGACCCAAGCGCCACCGTGTTCAATTCTGAATAGCGCTTCTTCAATACATTCTGCGGCGACAGGTCTTCCATGCTGTAAGCGGCGGTGCCCTTCCTCCTGCTGTATGTAAATATATGGGTCTTGAGAGGCACTGTATGTTTTACAACCTTTATCGTATTCCTGAAATTCAGATCCGACTCTCCTGGGAACCCTATAAGAACATCGGTAGTTATGGCCACATCCTTTATCTTCTCCTTCGCTTTATTTACAATAGTCATATACTCCTGGGAGGTATAAGGCCTGTTCATCTTTCTAAGTATGTTGTCGTCTCCAGACTGTAAAGGGATGTGCAGATGTCTGCACATCATAGAACTCCCGGACATGAACTCTATAAGCTCATCCGTTATATAGGTCGGCTCGATCGAACTCAATCGAATTCGGAAATCTCCCCTTACCCTGTCGAACTCTTTCAGCACATCTACAAGGCCAGAAGACCCGGGCCCTGAAAGGTCTTTTCCCCACGACCCGAGACATATGCCTGTCAGGACTATCTCTTTAAAACCGTTCGCTACAAGATTGCTCACCTCTTCCAGGACGTTCATTACCGGCTTCGACCTTATGGGCCCCCTCACCAGCGGGACCTTGCAATATGCGCAAAAATTCTCGCACCCGTCCTGGATCTTTACAAAAGCTTTTGTATGGTCCTTAAAGTCGGAGACTGAAAGGATGCTGCCGCTACTGATCTCGCTGCCTTCAGTTCCTCCATCGAGTATGCTGGCGATCTTCGCCTTATCAGCATTCTTTATTAAATGCGCGACGCCGGGCAGGAACGTTATGTCTTCGGCGTCCCTTTCCACATAACAGCCTGTAACGACTATCTTCGCTTTGGGGTTCACTTTATGAAAGAAAGAGATCAGACGGCGCGACTCCTTGTCCGCCTCGCCCGTTACGGTGCAGGTATTTATAATGAATATATCGGCGATGTCCGGGGACAGGCACTCCCTGAACCCCGCCTTTAACAATATCTCACGCATCGCCTGGGTCTCATACTGATTGACCTTGCACCCGAGCGTTTTTATGTAGAACCTTTTATAATCTTTATTAGCTGGAGAATTCATAGCTCATTATGGCCAGTACCGCAAGGCCGGCTGTATCGCTTTTTAGAACTCGCGCTCCCAGGTTTATAAGCTTGAAACCCGCATCCTTTGCGGACCTTATCTCCGAAGGGACAAAATCGCCCTCCGGCCCTATTGCTATAACTGCCTTGCCTGAGCCAAAGTCGGCAAGCGCATCTTTCAGAGACACGGCCCCTTCACTTAAGGCTGCTATCATAGCAAGATCAAAGGATCCGCTGCGCGTTATCGCATCGCTGAATTTTCTTATTGCGCCGATCTCGGGTATGTCGGCCCTGCCGCACTGTTTTGAGGCTTCAAGGGCTATCCTCTTCCATCGATCCACCGAAGACGCCTTCTTCTTCTCGTCCCAATCAACGATCGTCCTCTCGGAAATAACGGGCATTATAACGTCAACCCCGAGTTCCGTGCCTTTTTCTATTATATAATCCATCTTCTCCTTCTTCGGGATCGCCTGGATGAGTGTTATGGATACCTTTTTATCGGATAGAAGCATACGCGTATCCGTAATTTCCACTACGAGGCTCCTCGCGTCCGCTTCTCTTATAATACCGGAATATTCTTTTCCGGTGCCGTCGAACGTAACGACCTTATCCATGACTTTTAGGCGCATAACATCGAGGATGTGGTGCGCCTCTTTGCCATGGATGACGATCCTCCTGCCTTCTATCGACTCCTTAGGTACGTAAAATCGGCTCATGGTAGATTATTTGGCCGCCGGCACGCGCGGGAGCTCGGCTGTTACAAATTCTATCGCGCTCTCCTTGCCGGGAACTATCGTAACGGTCTTGGACTCTTTGGCTCCGGAAATAACTTCTATCTTATAAACACCCTGCACAAGTTCTATGGAACGGTTCGCAGTAGTAGACAGCACCACCTGGTCGTTCTCGAGCTTGCGCACTATTATACCGCACCTGATTTTCCCCCCGGCAGTATCCTTTGCCCTTACAGCGATCGTACCGGTCGTACAGCCTATATCGATAACAGTATCTCGGTCGCGGCCTACCTTCACCCCTTTTTTGACTTGCCTGGGTAGCGTCTCTATCGCGATATCATATGTTGACGGCATAATTTCAATAGGCCTGTTGGTAGTAAGCGAGGCCACAACTATATCAGTATCTGGATAATATATATTCATAGGATAGTACGCGCTCTTGTTCCGCGCGTCGAGAGCTTTAACGTTGATGACCCCTATCGGCCCGGCATTCTCTATAGTTTCTCTCCCTTTATATATAGCTATCCCTTTGTATATCTTTGGAGGTATTGCAGAGATCTCTACATCATACGTACCCGGCAAAAGATCTTTTGACTGATTTGTCTTTAGGGAGGCCATAAAAAGACTTGAACGGCCGCCTTCCGAGCGGAATGCCCTTACCGTCTGCATACTCTCTTTTCCCTGAGTATTGAGCAGCTTTATGGTCAACGCGCCCTTGCCGGTCATAAAAACGTCCTTTTGCCCCGCCTTCTTGACGTCACGCGTCTTGAATATACCGGGAGCGCCGAATATAACTATGATGCCGACTACGAGGACGGCTGTTATTACCGCTGCTATCAATTTCTTATCTTTCATCTTTTTTCTCCTTTTCACCGAATACTTCTGCAGTAAAGACATACAATTCCGTGGCCGGGTCTTTCCATGCATCGGAAGAGATCCCTGCCTTCTGTCCGCATAAACTCGTTAAGAACTGCTCCTTGTTCCACCCGGTCTCTGTCGCGACTTGCGGCAGATATACACCGCTTGCGAATCCTTTCCTAACGATGACGCCATGTCCCGGTATCTTGATCTCATCGGCGCTTGATACGCGCTTAAGCGGCGACAGGACAGATATCTCCAGGTCTATCATACTAAGCTCTTTGGGCGATAGCGCCTGAAAGCGCGGATCGTCCGTGGCGGCCTCTATAGCCATGTCGGCCACCGTCTGGTATAAAGGGCCCCTGCCTACCATATTCCCGATGCACCCCCTGAGCTCTCCGCGTTCATGAAGAGTGACGAATGCCCCCATAGGCTCCGACAGCAAAGGATCGTCTTCGGTAAACTTCTTGCGCTTGCCGTCCATGACAAAGCTTGTAATAGATTCCCGCGCGATAGTTAATAACCTCTTCCTCTGTGCATCATTAAGCATCCTCTCGTCTCCTTTTTCGGAAGCACGGCTCTTTCCGGATACGGTAGAACTATAAACGACCGCGCTCATATATCCGACCACCCTGTCCTTGTCTCCGTAAGTATCACCTGAATTCGCGTATTTCAATATTTTTGTATCGTTGAACCCAAGCTTCCCGGCTGCCAAAAGAGTCGATACTACCGGCATGACGCCGCAAAGCTCGCTCGTCCTCATCATGCACTCGTCATAAATATCTCTGGCTTTCATCCCTTCAACCAATGAGATGGTGATCCTGTCCATGGAATTTGCCGCGTCGTACGAATGGTAGTGGGACATATCTGTGCTGGCCACAATAATATAATCTTTCCTTCCTTTCAAGGCGCGTTCAAGAGCGGCTGAAAGAGAAACGGCATCTTCATAATCCTGTGTGCCGAAAGCTATGGGGACTATCATGGCGCCCTTAAAGGCGGTCTGAATAAAGGGTAGCTGAAGTTCTATCGAATTTTCTTCGTCAAAAACGGAAGGAATGAATGAGGTCCTTGGGCTTCCCGCCATAATAGCATCGGCAAGAGAGGCGTCTACGCTTATCTCGCCGATCGGCGTTCTGAAGCTTCCCTTGTTATAAACAGAGATCCCGTCAAAAGGCTTCCTGTGGCTGAATCCGATCAGGATGACAGTCTTTATATCGCGTCCCATGGCAGCTTTAAAACCATATGCCGCTATGGGGCCTGAGAATCTGAGTCCTGCGTGTGGAGAGATTATCGCAAATAGACGGCCGTCTATCTTTGGAGGGTTCGCGGCATCCAGATACCCCTGCATCATGCTCTCAAGTTCAGTCTTAGATGAAGGATACCAGCTGCCCGCGAGTGATGCCTCTTTTACATCACCGCCAAACGCGGCGGATACTGTGGTGAGAATAATGACCGAGGCAAGAAATACATTCTTCACGATGCCCCCGTAATATATGGTGGAGCAGATGGGATTCGAACCCACGACCCCCACGTTGCGAACGTGGTGCTCTCCCAGCTGAGCTACTGCCCCGTACTATCTTTTATCCAACTCAAATAATCTTTGCTTCCGGCTGCCACAGGAACTGCTATTATTTCAGGAAGTTCATAACTATGAATGCGCTTGACCGTATTTTCCAATTCCCTGAATTTTACGGCAGTTGTCTTCAAGATAAGCAGGACTTCTTTTGCCTTCTCTATCCTGCCTTTCCACCAAAATATCGAATCTATGCCGGGGATGATATTTGCACACGCGGCGAGCCTATTGCTTACAACCTGCCCTGCGATAGCTGAAGCTTCTTTTCGCGAAGCGCAGCAAATGTAAACGATAATAAAATCTATTTTCATATTAGGAGGTCTTTAAGAACGGATTAGGTCAGCTGCCCGATTATGCCGCTGACAGCATTCTGGATCAGTTCCCAATCTTCCTGGTTGTGAACGGCAAACTTCTGTTTTCTTTTCCATCCGCCGTCCTGCTTCTTCTGCCAGAGATAAAAACAGACCTGTTTTCTGCCGTAGCTTTCGAGCAATACGACCGCGGACCACCATCCGAAACGTTTATTGATCGTCTTCTGGTCCAATACATTAAGCGGGGGCGCTATAGGTACCTTCTCTTCGTCTCTCAAGCTTTTATTATCGACCATTTATACCTCCCTATTATCTTCTTAAATATACCTGATAATCCGGGCCAGATCCTTCCACTATCACATGTCCTTCCCTAGCGAGCCATCCTATGCTCATCAATACATTGTCTCTCTCTGCGCCTATCCCCTGAGCGATAGCCTTGAGCGGGCTCTTACCGTGCTGGTCGAGATAATGCCATATATCACCTGCAGTAATACCTATTTCCGTAATCATTTCTCCACCTCCTTAGCGTTGAGATGCAAGTCCTTCTTCTTATTGTAGCTTCCGCATAATGG